>JBEGMT010000254.1:0-6281 GCA_041182925.1 Pseudomonadota bacterium
TGCGCGTCAGTGCAGAAATCAGACAACACAATTCAGCCAGTGAGGCGCTGTCGCCGTCGATGTGGCCGTAGGATTGTTCCATGGCGATGCTGGCGGAGATGGCTAGCGGGAATTGTTGGGCGTAGCAGTGGCCAAGGTAGCCGGTCAAAATCATCACGCCTTTGGAATGTATCGGTTGGCCGAGTTCGACTTCGCGTTCAATATCGACAATGCCGCGCGAACCGGGGTAAACAGTGGCGGTGATTCTAGCAGGTGCGCCAAAGCTGCTGCCACCAATGTCGAGTACGGTGAGGCCGTTGAGCTTGCCAATTGCTTCGCCGTCGCTATCAATCAAAATAATGCCTTCCAGCATTTCTTCCAGAATTTCTTCGGCAATCCGGCCATTGCGGGCTTCACGGGCAGCGAGTGCCGATTCGATTTCGGTTTGGTCAAGTTGTTGGCTGTCGCGGTTGAGTAAATTGGCTTCGGCAATGATTTCCAGGCAATCGTTGATGTGGGCTGACAAACGTTGTTGATTTTCAGCTAGACGGCAACTGTGTTCGATTAAGCAGCGTAAGGCGTTGGTGGTCAACGGTTTGCTGCCAGCGTCACGGGCTTGGCGGTTCATCAAGGCGATGAATTCGCTGATGCTGTTTGGATTGATTTTGATGTGGTCGTCAAAATCGGCCAGTACCCGAAACATTTCTTTGAATTCGCTATCGAGTTCTTCCAGCAAGTAATAAATGTCTCGCGCGCCAATTAGAATAATTTTGACATTAAGCGGTATCACCTCGGGTTTTAGGGTGATAGTGTTGATGCCTTGTTCGGCGTAGGGTGATTCGATTTCGATCCGCCCTGCTTTCAGTGCCCGTTTTAGACCTTCCCAGACAAACGGATAAGTAATCAGTTTCTCGGCATCAATAATCAAGTAGCCACCGTTAGCGCGGTGTAGTGCACCAGGGCAGATGCGGCGGTAGTTGGTGACTAAGGTGCCTTGGTCGCTGCTGTATTCGATGCGGCCAAACAGGTTTTGATAAATTGGGTGCGGCTCGTAAACCACCGGTGCGCCACCGTTGTCGTGTTTGCTATCGACCAAAATATTAGGCAGATATTGCTCGCTGAGCAGCTGGCGTTTGGCGGCAGTGTCGCGTCCATCTTGGTTGCGACTGGGCATTAAGTAGTCGGCGATGGTGTTGTTCAGGCTTTTTTCGATTTCAGCCAAATAGGTAATAACGTCGTCAATGTGTTGATATTTGTCGTTAAGTTCGGCAAATAGTGGTTCTATCGCTTGGTTGATAGTTTCGTTGTCCAGTTGACGCAGCTCGTCAACCAGAGTTTTTCGCCATTGCGGAAGTTCAATTAAAACTTCGGCCAAATAATCTTCTAATGTTTCGCTGTGTTGATGAAATGCTTCGCGCTCGGCTTGTGGGAGCAAGGTGAATTGTTCTTCGTCGAGCGCTTTGTCGTTGCGGAGCGGTAGGAAAGTGATGGAATCGCTGTCGCGGTAGAGCGCGACATTCATATCACGGGCTTTGGCATCGACCAGATTGATAGCGGTGTTGTAGCGTTGATTAAAGCGGCGCTCGATAGTGGTTTTTTTTTGTTGGTAGCTGGGGCTTTCAAAAGCTGCTGGAAAATTAACCAGTAAGTCGTCAATTAGTTTCTCAATGTCTTTGTTGAAGTTAATCCCTTCGCCAGAGGGTAATTGAATGGCGACCGGTTCGCGGGGATTTTCAAAGTTTTCGACGTAAGCGTAGGACAGCGGCGCTTCTTGTTGTTGGGTGTAATCGGACAGGTAGTGATTAATCATTGATAATCGGCCTGTGCCAGGATTACCCATCACGAAAATGTTGTAACCGGGAGCCTTCATTGCTACCCCAAACGCCAATGCTGATTGAGCGCGGGTTTGGCCTAGGATGCTGTGATTATGAGGTTTGGGTGCGGGAATTTCGGTGGTATCAATCACCAGCTTGAGCGCTGTAGCGGGTAGTTTCAGATGTTCGAGCATGGTGACCTTAGTGGTTATCTTCAACCGAGAGCATATGGTGCATACGTTCGGCTTTGGTTTTTAAGTAATCGATATTGTCGGTATTGGTGTGGGGTTGAATGGCGATTCGTTCGGTAACGCGAATGCCAAGCGCAGTTAGACCGTCAATTTTTTGCGGATTGTTGGTGATTAAGGCGACTGATTTAACCTTTAAGCTGTTGAGAATTAGCGCTGCGATGTCGTAGCTACGTTCGTCAGCGAGATGGCCGAGTTCTAAATTAGCGTCAACGGTATCTAAGCCTTGGTCTTGAAGATTGTAGGCTTTGAGTTTCTCGTACAAGCCTATGCCCCGCCCTTCTTGACGCAAATACAGCAAGACGCCAAAGCCTTTTTGATTGATTAGATCGAGTGCCATGTCGAGTTGTTCACCGCAATCACAACGACGTGAGCCAAGTACATCACCGGTAAAGCATTCGGAATGAATCCTGACCGGCACATTGTCTTTGTCTGCGACATTGCCTTTTACAAAAGCCATGTGCTCTTTGTCATCTTGGTTGTTGCGGTAGTAGTGGAGGGTGAATTCGCCGTGTTTGGTGGGAATTCGGGTTTGAACTTTGTCTTCTATTGATAATTTCACAGCGATTGGAATCCTTGGTACGCGGCTTTAAGCAGCAAAAGCATTGGAGCCTTTCTCAATCACTTTAGACAAAGTGATTGAGAAAGGCTCCAAGCCAGCGTGTTTTGCTTTGCGTTGATATTTGCGTTTGTCGGCGAAAATTTGCGATTTATTAAATTGATGGGCGAATTTTGCCACCGGATTGTGGGTGGGCAGATTATCTATGCCCTTGGCTTTGGGTTGTTTTCTCATGCTTTTTTCTCGATAAGCTATTAAAATGAAGCTTTTATTTGAACATAGATTGCCTGTGAAATTCCAGAAAGACTTTGATGTGATCGTAGTGGGTGGTGGTCATGCTGGCACCGAGGCTGCATTAGCGGCGGCGAGAACTGGCGCCCAAACCTTGTTGTTGTCACAAAACATCGAAACTTTAGGGCAGATGAGTTGTAATCCGGCGATTGGCGGGATAGGCAAAGGTCATCTGGTTAAAGAAGTCGATGCGTTGGGCGGCATTATGGCGCAGGCAATTGATAAAGGCGGGATTCAGTTTCGGATTTTGAATGCCAGCAAAGGCCCAGCGGTTCGTGCGACACGAGCGCAAGCCGATCGTCAGTTGTATAAACAAGCGGTACGTTCTGCGCTGGAAAATCAACAAAACTTGGCTTTGTTTCAACAAACCGTGTCAGATTTGATTGTCAAAGGCGAGCGTGTGATTGGGGTTAAAACTCAAATGGGTTTGGAGTTTAATGCCAAATCAGTGGTTTTAACGGCAGGGACTTTTTTAGCGGGTCGAATTCATATCGGTTTAGAAAATTACAGCGGTGGTCGGGCTGGCGATGCGGCATCGATTGCTTTGGCTGAGCGTTTGCGTGAATTGCCGTTTCGGATTGGTCGCTTAAAAACCGGCACTCCGCCCCGGATTGATAACCGCACGATTGATTACAGTAAATTGCAGGAACAACACGGTGATACGCCCTTACCAGTGTTCTCATTTATGGGTAGTCGCGAACAACATCCACAGCAAATTTGTTGCCACATCACTCGTACCAATAGCGAAACTCACGACATTATTCGTTCTGGTTTAGATCGCTCGCCGATGTATTCGGGGATTATTGAAGGGGTTGGCCCGCGTTATTGTCCATCAATTGAAGACAAAGTGGTGCGCTTTGCTGATCGTGATTCGCATCAGATTTTTGTTGAACCCGAAGGTTTAAATACTAACGAAGTTTATCCTAATGGTATTTCCACCAGTTTGCCATTCGATGTGCAATATCGCTTTATTCGTACCATGTTAGGTTTTGAAAAGGCTGAAATTGTTCGTCCAGGCTATGCAATTGAATATGATTTTTTTGACCCGCGTGATTTGAAATCGTCGCTGGAAACTAAGCATATGCAGGGTTTGTTTTTTGCCGGACAAATCAACGGTACTACCGGTTATGAAGAAGCGGCCGCGCAAGGTTTGATTGCCGGGTTAAATGCAGCACGTTCGGCGATGGATTTGGAGCCTTGGTGTCCTGGTCGTGAAGAAGCTTATATCGGCGTGATGATTGATGATTTAATCACCCGAGGGACTGCCGAGCCTTACCGTATGTTTACCAGTCGTGCCGAATACCGTTTGCAGTTGCGTGAAGATAATGCTGATTTGCGATTGACTGAGCAAGGTCGAGCCTTGGGTTTGGTTGATGACGCCCGTTGGCAGCGTTTTGAGGAAAAACGTGAGGCAATTACTAATTTGCAAGGCAAGTTGGCGAAAAAATGGATTAGAGCTGAAACCGATGAAGCGGCGTTGGCTGAGCAGTTGTGGGGCAAAAAACTGCTGAGAGAAGCCAGTTTGATGGAAATGCTGCGTCGCCCTGAGGTGGATGTCGAAAACTTGCTGCAATTTAGTGACGAAACTGATGTCGATGAGCAAGTGGCTGAACAGGTGGCAATTCAGGCCAAATATGCCGGTTATATTGATAGACAACAAACCGAAATTAATCGCACTCTGCGTTATGAACATTTAAAACTGCCGGAAAATGTTGATTACACTGCTGTGTCAGGTTTATCGAATGAAGTCAGTGAAAAATTAAGAAAACAACGTCCGCAAACCTTAGGTCAAGCTTCGCGGATTCCTGGTATTACTCCAGCAGCAATTTCATTGTTGTTAGTGCATTTAAAAAAGAAAACCGCTTAATGGATATTTGTCGACAGACACTTTGCCAAGGCCTTGAGGCTTTGCAATTACCGCTGAATGAACTGCAAATTGAGCAGCTATTGAAATTTATCAAGCTGATTGAAAAATGGAATAAAGCTTATAACCTGACTGCGGTTCGTGATTTGCGGGAAATGGTGAGCATGCATTTGTTGGATAGCTTGGCGATTTTGCCTCATATCAAGGCTTCGACGATTGCTGATATTGGAACTGGTGCTGGTTTGCCAGGTATTCCATTAGCGATTGCCCTGCCCGATTATCAATTTACTTTGGTTGATTCTAATTCTAAAAAAACTCGTTTTGTGCAACAGGCTGTATTGGAGTTGCAGCTAAAAAATGTAGAAGTAGTTCATAGCCGAGTCGAGTTGTTACAACCTAACCATTTATTTTCGACCGTGATTAGTCGTGCGTTTGCCAGTATGCCGGATATTTTGGCCTTAACTCAGCATTTGCAAGCCGATGACGGTGTTTTGTTGGCGATGAAGGGCCAAATTCCTGCGCAAGAATTAGCTGAGTTAACTGAAACTTATCGCGTGATTCCGATTTCAGTGCCGGGTATTGATGCTGAGCGTTGTTTAATTGAATTAGAGAGATGCTTGCATGGCTAAAATTATTGCAATTACCAATCAGAAAGGTGGCGTTGGTAAAACTACAACCAGCGTTAATTTGTCGGCGGCTTTAGCTGCGACTAAGCGCAAAGTATTATTGATAGACCTCGATCCACAGGGCAATGCGGCTATGGGGTGTGGGGTGATCAAAGATGATATGGAATATTCAAGTTGTGAGCTGTTGCTAGAAGAAATTCCAGTTACCGAGATTGTGTTTAAAAATAAAGAATTGGGTTTTGATTTAATTCCTGGGAATGCTGATTTAACGGCGGCAGAAGTGAAATTAATGTCGGCTGCTCATCGAGAAAGACGTTTAGCGGACGCTTTGCGGCCGATTAAAGACCAATACGATTATATTTTGATTGATTGTCCGCCATCATTGAACATGTTGACACTCAATGCAATGGTTGCTGCAAATAGTGTTTTGATTCCGATGCAATGTGAATATTATTCGCTTGAGGGTTTGTCGTCGCTAATGACAACCTTGCGTAATGTGCGAGATAGCGTGAATCCGAATTTGTATTTAGAAGGTATTTTGAGAACTATGGTTGATACCCGTAGTCGTTTGGGCAAAGATGTGTCGGATCAATTGATGGAATATTTTGGTGATAAGGTCTTTAGAACCACAATTCCAAGAAATATTCGTTTAGCAGAGGCGCCAAGTCATGGTGTGCCGGTGTTGGCTTATGATAAAGCTTCGCGTGGTGCTATTGCTTATATTGCCTTGGCTGGTGAAATGATTCGTAAAGAAAAAGCGGCAAAAGCATGATGCAAAAAAAACGGGGATTAGGTCGAGGTTTGAGCGAGTTACTGGGTGATGCAAGTCCGGTTCGTGAAAAGCCGCAAGATGTGCAGACTTTGCCGATTGAGTTTTTACAGCGAGGTAAATATCAGCCT
>JBEGMT010000255.1:0-3172 GCA_041182925.1 Pseudomonadota bacterium
CAAAAGAGTTAAAAGTCAATTTATATTAGAATCCAATCTCGCCATTTGTAAAATAATTTTTTCCTATAAAAAAATAGGTTTTATCAATACAAGTCAAAAAGTTAGCGAATAATTATAAACTTAAGGCGCATCTAAAAAACAGCCGTTTTGAACGATATTAATTTAGAATTCCGTAAAATAATTTCAATATTCGACCATTTTTCCATCAAAACGGCCTGTTTTTTCCCAAAATAAGCCTCTTTCTGAGCCTATTTTTGAATTTCTGATGCAATAATACGCCGACGTTCATAGCCATCACCCCGGATGACATTGGCAATTAGCTGTCAGAAAGGTCAAACAGGCGGCGTTTTTGGCTACGCCCCGACAGCGAATTTTGGCGTAACCAAAGCGGATTTTAATGTCCTGCAATACATGCTCAAGCTTGGCTCTAACGCTCTCCAATTCGCTCAGGGTCTGACGCAGTCGCTGAACCTGCGCACAATCGTCGTTCGTTAGCGTATCCAGTTTGCCAAGGCACACCACGATCACACAAAACGGTGCATTTTCGATAAGCATTTCCGGACGTTTGTCCAAGCCTTGATGACCGGCATCGCTGCCTATAAACTATTCCTCGCCATGCAGTAAAGACGCGGTTTCGGCAATGTCGCTGACATGCCTTGAGGTGACTTTGAACTTATGTACCAGCCCGATCTCGTGGTCGACGCCAATTTGGAATTTGCTGACGAAAAACATTGATTGCCTTTCTTGCCGGCTTGCATCTCGGGATCGCGCGACTGGCTTTTGATCTTGGTCAAGATCAGAGCAGTAATCAGACAGGCATTGATGATGCCGGTTATTAAAAACAGCGGGCGTTCACTCAGCATTTAGTTGATGGCTTGGAATATTTCTTCGGTCAAACTGCGCTGCTCCAGTAAATGCCTAAACTGCAAAATCGGGCTTTCATACGGCACAGCGTCCAGTCGAATACCGCAAAAGCGCTGCAACGATTCAATCAATCTCGTACAACGCGTCTTCCATGCCAGGGTCGGGGTAGTTGTAAACAATCCGTGCCAAGCGAACATGTCGCATGGCATTCAAAACGGCCTACGCCCCACCCCTTGCCTGATACATATAGTTACTTAATCACCGCCATCATCACCTGTCACGGCAATAAGTGTCCTTGTTGATTGAGAAACTTTTCTCGCCGCATGACTTTGCCTTTGTTGTCGTATTCGGCATCAGTGAAACTGAGCTGCTCGTATTGTTCAATGCGCGTCATCTCCAAAACGGGGACTGACTCTCTAAATTATATCGCTTATTAATTCAGTTTTTTAAGACCGTTTTATGTGCAAGGAATTGATTTTGTTATAGAACAATGACAATGTTACGAATTAATCAGAAGTTTTCTAATCAAACTGACTCATATCGTTAGTAACTTCACGATATAAACTTACTATATATTATGAATCTATTGCCAATATCTATATTGACTTCACTTTTTGAATGTAGTATGCTTCTGTGATTGATAAATTTGATCAAGTAGTCAATTAAGGAGAATTTATGAATGAAAAAAATAACGCATTATGTGAAAAACACCGTGATATGTGTTCTATTTCTCGATCGATTGACAAAATTGGAGATTCTTGGAGCCTTTTGATACTTCGTGACTTGAGTAATGGCCTATCAAAATATGAAGAGCTTAAGAATAGCCTCGAAATTCCCCCTGCTACGCTGAGCAAACGCCTGTCTGCGTTGGTCGGAGAAGGACTGTTGACAAAAGAAATCTACCAAGATAATCCGCCTCGCGCAAAATATGTACTTACAGATATTGGTAAGGATTTCTTGCCAGTATTGGCTATCATCATGATGTGGGGCAACAAGCATGCTTCGCCAAATGGTATTGATACGCAGCTGGTTGATAGTAAGACGCACAAAAAAGTCGTTCCCATTATCGTGGATCGAGAAACTGGTAAAGAGATCGACTTCACTAAAATCATCTATGCAGGCGGACCAGCTAATTCGCCAGGTAAAATCAAGCGTCTTAAAGAGCGCGGCATTCCACTGAATGCTGCAAAATAAAAATTAAGACAGAAGATAACCATAGTGTGACACCGAAACAAAAATTAGCCCGGCCGCATAACCTCTACTTTTGAATTTGCTTAAAAATGGGAGATTACCGCAGGGACCCGGTCTTGGTGGAAAAGTGGCAGGCCGACGAATTTCCGGCATTGAAGGCTGAAACGAAACGCACGGGTGCGGTGATTTATTTTGCCGATGAAGCCGGCGTTCGTTCTGACTTTCATGCCGGTACGACCTGGGCGCCGGTGGGTCGGACGCCGACCGTGAAGATGACCGGGCGTCGATATGGATTGAATCTGATCTCGGCGGTCAGCGCGCGAGGCGATTTTCGCTTCATGGTGCAAGAATGCAACGTCACCGCCGAGGTGTTTATCGAATTTCTGAAACGTCTACTACGCGGTGCCGAACAACCGATCATCTTGGTCGTCGACGGCCATCCGATTCACAAGGCTAAGAGCGTTAAAACATTTGTGGAGCAACAGCAAGGCCGGTTGCAGTTGGTTTTTCTGCCACCCTACGCGCCACAACTCAATCCGGACGAACAGGTCTGAGGCCATATCAAACCGCGCATCGCCAAGCAGATGCCGGAAAATAAAATCTAATTAAAGAAACTCGTTCAATCCGCCATGCATCGATTACAGAAACTCCCCCAAGTCGTGAAATCTTTCTTTAAACACCCAGAGTGTCAATATGCTGGCATGTGACAATACTTTCTTCAGGAGCAGTAACAATTTTCCGCATAATTTTTCTCAATCAACTCTTTAGCAGTTGATTGTGCAAATAATACAGGATCGCAACTATTTTTCATTTGGGCTTGAATTATAGCGCCAATCAGTAACTGCGTGAATTGTTCAGCCATTTTTGTTGAAACATCTTTAGAGAAATCATAATTAAGCTGCTCATAAAATAATTTTATGAGTGTACTGTTAAACTTTAGGGATTGATCTTTAATAAATTCAAGGTCCATTGATGTTTCAATAAAGACATTAATAAAAGCTGATCCACGATAGCCTTCCATGGAAGATAGTTCGGCAAAATAACTAAATATTGCAAGCGCTTTTTCAGTGCATATATTTTTTTTCTGCAATTCGGCACGTAATCTATACTCTAACAC
>JBEGMT010000256.1:0-5735 GCA_041182925.1 Pseudomonadota bacterium
TCAAGCGGCTGGGCGCTTTGGTTTGGATAGCAATACCATTGAAAACCTGTTGCGAGCGCAAATTGAAGGTCAACAACTCGGCATTGTTCAAGAAGGGATTAAGCGCACGCCGCTGCTATTGCGTGGCGATAGCACCACCGCTAATTTTGACAACCTACAAATCAGCCTCGCTGACGGTAACCATATTCCGATTACCGCAGTCGCTAAAATCGAAAAAGTCGAAGGCGTGGTGTCGATTGATCGGGAAAAAGGTCAGCGTTTTGTGGTGATTCGTAGTAATGTCGAGGGTCGCGATTTGGTGGGGTTTGTTGATGAAGCCCGCAAAGCCGTGGCTGAAAAAATTCAGTTACCGACCGGCTTTCATGTCGAATTTGGTGGCCAGTTTGAAAATCAACAACGCGCAGCCGCGCGGTTATCGCTGGTGATTCCGGTGTCATTGGGCTTAATTTTCTTATTACTGTTTTCGACTTTTGGTTCAGTCAGACAAGCAGTGTTGGTGTTATCCAATATTCCTTTGGCGATGATAGGCGGAGTGTTTGCTTTAGGTTTATCCGGCGAATATTTATCAGTACCTGCTTCGGTGGGTTTTATCGCTTTGCTGGGGATTGCCGTGTTAAACGGGGTAGTGATGGTTAGCTATTTCAATCAATTAGCCGCGACCGGTATGGCATTATCGCGCGTGGTTTTGATTGGCTCGGCACGGCGATTAAGACCGGTGTTAATGACCGCTAGCATCGCGGCATTTGGTTTGATTCCGTTATTGTTTGCATCCGGCCCAGGTTCGGAAATTCAGCGGCCATTGGCGATTGTTGTCACTGGTGGCTTGTTATCCTCAACCTTGCTCACTTTAATTATGTTGCCAATACTGTATCTAAGATTCGGTCAACGGGAGCTTAAAGCATGACTCATGCCGACTATTTAATCACGATCCATGTTCCACCCAGTTTGGAAGAGGCTATGGTCGATTGCTTATTAAGTTTTGAAACGGCTCAAGGCTTTTCCAGCTTTGCAGTCAATACCCACCACCATAGCAATCATGGTTCATCGTTGGCTGAGCTAGTCAGTGGAAAGCAGGGGAAAATCAGCTTTCAAATGTATGTTGAAAAAAACGACATTGGCTCAGTTTTGAATCAGTTAAAAACCGATTTTACGGGAGCGGGTTTACATTATTGGGTAACGCCAGTGATTGAGCTGGGAGTGATTTGATTTTTTAAAAATCAGCTTAGCTTTAAGCCAAACCAATAGATATAAAAAAACCCGCTAAGCCTTAAGGCTTGCGGGTTTTTTTAAACTGTTTTGAAAAGCTAGATTATCTTTCCAATAAAGCAAATTTGCCAGATTTTCCGTTCCACTCTTCAGCGTCTGGTAATGCGTCTTTTACTTCTGTGATAGCTGGCCATTGTTTTGCCAATTCAGCATTCAATTCTGCGAAGTGTTCTTGGCCTTCTGGAAGCTCATCTTCAGCATGAATCGCATTAGCAGGACATTCTGGTTCGCAAAGTGTGCAATCGATACATTCATCAGGATCGATTACCAAAAAGTTTGGGCCTTCATGAAAGCAATCGACAGGGCAAACGTCAACGCAGTCAGTAAATTTGCATTTGATACAGTTTTCGGTGACTACAAAAGCCATATTATTAATCCAAAGTTAGGTAAATGAACTGTAGCCGTCGTCACAACGGCACGTTTGGGTTGAATCAAGCGCCGAGTGACGCTTGATTCGCATAAACAATATACTTGCCAGCGAACTGGCAAGTATCAAAATTGCTTATTTATCCTTGTTACGCTCTTTAACTTCTTTAATAACTTCATCAGCTACGTTGCGTGGGCAAGCGATGTAGTGTGAGAACTCCATAGAGAACTGACCACGACCAGAAGTCATTGTACGCAAGTCGCCGATGTAGCCGAACATGTCACTTAGTGGAACGTCAGCTTTAATACGGACGCCAGTGACACCTGGATCTTGAGATTTAATCATGCCACGACGACGGTTTAAGTCACCGATAACGTCACCTACGTGAGCATCTGGCGTGAAAACATCAACTTTCATGATTGGCTCAAGCAATTGTGGACCGGCTTTTGGCACCGATTGACGATACGCAGCACGAGCAGCAATTTCGAAAGCGATTGATGATGAGTCAACTGCGTGGAAACCACCGTCCATCAAAATAACTTTGAAGTCTAAGCAAGGGAAACCTGCTAATACACCTTTGTCGATACTGCCTTTGAAGCCTTTTTCAACTGCTGGCCAGTATTCTCTTGGTACGTTACCACCGGTAACTTGTGATTCGAAAACGAAACCGCTGCCTGGCTCACCTGGCTCGATAACGTAATCGATTTTCGCGTATTGACCAGAACCACCTGATTGTTTTTTGTGGGTGTAGCTGTCTTCGATACGTTGGGTGATTGTTTCACGGTAAGCAACTTGTGGTTTACCAACGTTAACTTCAACACCGTGGGTACGACGCAAGATGTCCACTTTAATATCTAAGTGCAACTCGCCCATACCTTTAATGATGGTTTCGCCGCTTTCTTGGTCAGTTTCAACACGGAAAGATGGATCTTCTGCAACCATTTTACCAATCGCGATACCCATTTTTTCGTTGCTGCCTTTGTCTTTAGGCGAAATAGCAATCGAAATAACTGGATCAGGGAAAACCATAGGCTCTAAAGTTGCTGGTTTGTCTGGATCGCATAAGGTGTGACCGGTTTGCACGTTTTTCATACCGATAACCGCAACGATGTCGCCCGCTTGTGCAGAATCCAATTCTTCACGAGAGTTAGCATGCATTTCTACGATACGACCGATACGCTCGGTTTTGCCTGTGAAAGTATTCAGAACGGTAGTACCTTTTTCCAATTTACCTGAGTAAATACGGATAAAGGTCAATGCACCGAAACGGTCGTCCATGATTTTGAACGCCAAGGCACGTAATGGTTTGTTGACATCAACCACAGCGAATTCGCCAGTCGCGTTACCTTCCAAATCCACTTCAGGTTGTGGTTTAACTTCAGTTGGGTTTGGCAAATAATCAACAACACCGTTCAATACTAATTGAACGCCTTTGTTTTTGAATGATGAACCGCAGAAAGTTGGGAAGAAATCAAGGTTGATTGTACCTTTACGGATGCAACGTTGAACGGTTTCGAAATCTGGTTCAATACCTTCTAAGTATTTTTCCATTGCGTCGTCGTCTTGCTCAACCGCAGTTTCGATTAATTTTTCACGCCATTCTTCAACCAAGTCAGCCATGTCAGCTGGTACTTCTTCGATGGTGTACTTCAATGGATCCCCAGAGTCGTCCCAGATCCATGCTTTACGGGTTAACAAATCGATAACGCCAACAAAATTTTCTTCTTCACCAATTGGCAAGGTCATCACTAAAGGACGAGCACCCAATACGTCTTCAACCTGCTTAACAACGCGATAATAGTTAGCACCTAAACGATCCAGTTTGTTGATGTAGATAACACGAGCAACACCTGATTCGTTAGCATAACGCCAGTTGGTTTCTGATTGAGGCTCAACACCACCAGAACCACAGAATACGCCGATACCACCATCTAGTACTTTTAATGAACGATATACTTCGATAGTAAAGTCAACGTGACCCGGGGTGTCGATAATGTTGAAACGGTGACCGTTCCAAAAGCATGAAGTCGCCGCTGATTGAATGGTAATACCACGCTCTTGTTCTTGTTCCATGAAGTCTGTGGTCGCTGCACCATCATGTACTTCGCCGATTTTGTGAATTTTTCCGGTCAGCTTCAGAATCCGCTCGGTGGTGGTGGTTTTACCGGCATCGACGTGCGCGAAAATGCCGATATTTCTGTATAACGATAGATCAGTCATGGTTGTACTCTATTTTTTGGAGATGAAAACTTGTATCCCTTGGCACCATTGCCGCGGCTTCTTCACGGACACTGCCTATGAAAAATCCCACCATTCTACCCGAAAAATCAAAAAAAACAGAATGTCAATTATGTTGTGCTTGGCAAATGGCTTTAAAACGTTACGATTAATTTGTTTTTGACTCATCAGCCAAAATTTGCTTTAAAAAAGGAATGGTCAATTTGCGTTGAGCAGCCAAGGTGGCATGATCGATTTTTTCCAGCAATTGCCATAAAGCAGGAAAATCGTGAACATAATGATTCAGCAAAAATCGCCCGACTAAAGGTGACAAATCAAACCCCAAATGACGCGCTTTCACTTGTAAAGCTTCAAGAATTTCATGATCGCTCAAACGCTGGATTTTTAAGGTCAAACCCCAGCTCATACGCGTTTTTAAATCCGGCAACACAATCGGTAAAAATTTAGGCGGACAATCAGCGGCAAGCAGTAATTTATGACCGTTTTGGCGATGGCTATTATAAAAAGCAAACAAAGCCAACTCCCAATCGTTATTACCAGCCACATATTGAATATCATCAAAAACCACTAAGTCCATTTCATCCAGCCCTTCTAATAAAGCTGGATTAGGTAGTTGCTGATTAAATCTTAAAAAAAACGGCTCTTTGCCCTTTAACTTTGCCTGCTGACAACAAGCTTGTAGCAAATGAGTTTTACCGCAACCAGGGTCACCCCAAACAAAAATTTGCTGCTCCCGACCATCATCTGCCAATGCCTTTAATTGCCCGACAATTTCTGCATTACTACCTGCAAAATAACTCGCAAAAGTCTGATTGGCTTGAAACTCAAATGCTAACGGGACTTGCATAAAACCCTATTTAATCTTTTCCGCTTTATAAACAAATAAGCCAGCACCAAAGCACAACAACAAGCTAAACAACACTTCTAGCAAAGCATAAGGCAGCTCTGCCGAATTGACATAAGCCTCAGCAGCACCGTGAGCAAAATAGGGCAAACTTAGATAACTAATCCAGGTACAGCTTTTCAGGTTGCGATCAAGAAAGCCTTTGAACGGTAG
The DNA here is from genome assembly GCA_041182925.1 of Pseudomonadota bacterium. Lineage (GTDB taxonomy): Bacteria > Pseudomonadota > Gammaproteobacteria > Methylococcales > Methylomonadaceae > Methylomonas. The sequence goes on from JBEGMT010000256.1 coordinate 4,929, forward strand.
CAATAAAGGCCCAACGCTGATGATTAATAACAAGGCTGTTGGCAAGCGAGTAGAAGGCGATAGCAAAGTATGCCAAGCCATCAATAGAAAAAATAAGCCGAAAAAACCGATAAGGCCGAGGTAGTAATAATGGATTCTGAGCATGAAAAACTTCAAAAATTACTGCTAATTAAAATTTACATGAAGCTTAACGACATAAAAAAACCTGCAAGTTACAAAACTTGCAGGTTTTTTATTTACCGAGGCGGCGTCTACCGAACTTAACCCTGTAACCATTGAAAAACCTGAAAAACAACAATTACGATTTTTAGAGTTACTGCTAAAGTTACTGCAAACAACCACCGCACTACCAATTAACAAACCGTTAAGCATCTACGTATGATACATACAATATTAACATCCTTGGAAATATTCGGTTTTAAAAGCCCGCCATTGTGATGGGTCAATTTTGTTTATAGCTAGGCTGATTTTTTAGCAGTGCAAGTCAGAATGCTACAGTACCACATCAAAACTTATCAATCACCGCTGTCACGGGGCTGTTTTTATCCCTAAGAGCCTCATGGGACGAGCATAAAATTCGACGTTAAGCTCTTAGCAAAAAGTTAAAGTGTATTTCATCCCAAATCCACGACCAATTTCATCAATAGCATTTTCAAGTTCATTGGTAGTAAAGGTTTTGAATGGCAACCATTCATATTTAATTTTGTGCCAGAGCAATTCAATGCGATTCAGTTCAGGGCTGTAAGGCGGTAGGAAATAAAATTGCATCCCTTTTTCTGCCAATAAATCCCAATAAGGCTTGAGCTT
>JBEGMT010000257.1:0-2873 GCA_041182925.1 Pseudomonadota bacterium
GGGCCGTCAACGTGGCATGGCCAAACCGAGCGTAGTCAATGCAGCCAAATTTATTCGCGGTATGATCCAAGTCGCTAACCATCATGGCTTTGATTACAACATCGTCGAAGCCTTTAACCAACCTTGGAAAAGTAACCTAGAAGGTGTGGTTGGTGCCAATTGGGGCTTAATTTCCGCAGATCGTAAACCAGTCTTTCCATTAACTGGCAAAGTGAATGAAAATCCCAGTTGGCTGCTGGATTATGCCGCTGCAACCTTGTTATGGCTGTTGTTGATTGCTGGCTTTTTCGGCAAACTGAAAGACTTATCGTTTGGCCGTCAATTACTGTTTTTAGGCTTAAGCCAATTGTTAGCGGTTAATTTGGTTAATTTGGCCGAGTTAGAATGGTACACCAGTTACAGCTTGCCTCAGCGCGCTTATACCGTGTTCATGGTTTTAATGAATGGCGCTTTAATCCAATTATTAAATCAGCGCTTTTTCGATAGTCTCTCTAAACAAAACACTCAATTTGCCGTCGCAGATAGCATCAGAAAACTGTATGTATTCTTTATATTATTAGCGCTTTATAAAACGTCTGGACTAGCAATTAATGGCCGTTACCTGAGCTTCCCAACCGAACAATTTGCGATTCCCGCTTTAGGTTTAATCGGCTTAATGATCTGCCAAAGCTTAAGCCAACAAGGTTTTAGCTTGGCATTTAGCCGCTTAAGTGGTGGCAGTGAAATCGGCAAATCCGATAAATTACTAGCCTATGGCTTAGTATTTGGCTTTTTTGGCTTGATTTTGGGCGAAACCCGAGCGTTTCTGATTGGCCGCGATTTCATCTTGGCTCACCCTACATTTTCCGAAGGTTTACCGTTTGCTTTAAGTTACACCTTTAATAATCATCAACTAGTGCTTTGGTTGGTTTGGTTGTTGATTTTGGCCTTACCATTCGTGGCGCATAAAGCACCTAAGGCCTAATTAATTTTTGTGGCAAATCGTCGCGCAGCGATTTGCCACCTTTTCAAATGGTTTGTAACTTAACAACTTTAAGGTCGTATTTTTTTGCCTGTCGGATTGTAAAAACCGCCGCAAAGTGGATTGGGTTAAATCTTGAGTTAGCGAAAAAGCTACCAGAATGTTTGGAATATATTTTGGTCCATCAATTGGTTCACTTACTGGTAAGAAAACATGATCAAACTTTCCATGCTCACATGGATAAACAATTATCTAATTGGCTGGAATACGAGATTTACTGAATAAGATGCCATTGGCGTTTTATTAGTGAAAATAACATCAGTGAAAATAATTGCTGATAAATACTTTTTTGTGCAGACAAGTTTTGAAATTATTGAAATAGCTGTTGGCATTCGAAAAAAAATCCGCTAATTTGGTCGCTGGAATCAGTTTTTAGTGTAATTCGTCTGGAGAATATTATGAAAAAACTTATAAACACATCTGTTATTGCTTTAGGTTTATTGTTGACTGGTTGTGCTTCACAAACTGCTTGGACACCCACTGTTGACCCATATAATGATCGTAATGCCAGTCGTATCAATATTGATATGCAAGAGTGTCAGCAACTGGCGGCACAAGCATCAGGGGGAACTGCTAAAGAAACGGCTATCGGTGCTGGGGTTGGCGGTTTAATTGGTGCGGCGGGTGGTGCTGCATTGGGTGCCATTATTGGTAATCCGGGGACTGGGGCGGCGATTGGTGCGGCAGCTGGCGGTATTGGCGGAGGTGCCTCACAAGGGTTAAGTGCCGAGGAACAATACAAACGTGCTTACACTAGCTGTATGAGACAGCGCGGCCATAACGTCATTAATTAACTCATTTGGTTGCCACAGTCTTTATAAATCATAGCTATTAAGTTGAAAGGTTTGGAAAAATTCCAATAATCAAAGATTTGCAGCGTAGGGTGAATGCGATTAGTTTATCTGCCCTACTTGATTTTCAGTGACTCTTTGTCATTAAAAGACTGTGGCGCTCACAAACCACGAAAAATCATGCATGAACTGTCGTTATGCGAAAGTGTGTTGCAAGTATTAGAGCAACAAGCCAAAGTTGAAAACTATCAAACCGTCACCGCTGTTTATTTAGAAATTGGTGCTTTGTCTGGTGTTGAGCCGGATGCGATGCGCTTTTGTTTTGATAGTGTGGTAAAAGGCTCTTTAGCTGAAAAGGCTCAGTTAGAGATTATCGAAATTGCTGGTCAAGCTTGGTGTTCAGCTTGTAACACCAATGTGTTTATTGAGCAACGCTATCAAAGTTGTCCAAACTGTGGCAGTTATCCATTACAAATCAACGACGGTGATCAAATGCGAATTAAACAATTAGAGGTGGCCTAATGTGTGGGGTTTGTGGTTGTGGCGACGGCCATCAACAGAGTCCAAAACATAGCCATATTCTTGGTTTAAGTCCGACTCGAATGGTAAAAATCGAGCAGGATATTTTGGCTAAAAATAATCATTATGCTGCTGAAAATCGCCGCTTTTTTGCCGAACGGCAGATGTTGGTTCTCAATCTAGTTTCCAGCCCCGGTTCAGGCAAAACCACTTTGCTGACTGAAACAATTCAACGATTAAAAGCAGATACCGAAATCGCGGTGATAGAAGGCGACCAACAAACCAGTCGCGATGCAGAACGTATTAGCGCCACCGGTGTGCCAGCTTTGCAAATTAATACTGGCAAAGGTTGTCATTTAGAAGCCCAGCGCATTGGGCAAGCTTTAGAGACTTTACAGCCCCAAGCTCAAAGCGTGTTATTTATCGAAAATGTTGGCAATCTGGTTTGTCCATCAGGATTTGATTTAGGCGAGGCACATAAAGTGGTGATTTTGTCGGTGACAGAAGGTGAAGATAAGCCGATTAAATACCCTGATATGTTT
>JBEGMT010000258.1:0-5404 GCA_041182925.1 Pseudomonadota bacterium
GCGTAAGCATCAATCACAAACAAGCGGATGTGTTTAGCGATGATTTGTTGCTGGGCGCTGGCTGGCAAACTGTCCCAAACTTGTTCGGCGGCTATCGGTGAATTTAGTAAAAACACCGCGTTATCGGCAGCGTTGTCGAGCATCGGGTAACGCTCTAAAAACACCGGCTGATGACAGGCGACAAAATTGGCGTCGTTTTTGCCGATTAAATAAGTCGAACCAATCGGCTCGGCACCAAAACGTAAATGTGAAACCGTGATTGCACCGGATTTTTTCGAGTCGTAAACGAAATAGCCTTGCGCGTAGCTGTCGGTGGCTTCGCCGATGATTTTGATACTGTTTTTATTAGCACTCACCGTGCCATCGCTACCCAAACCATAAAACAGGGCTTGGAAAGTGTGCGCTGGCTTGGGAATCCGAAATGCTTCATCCCAAGCCAAACTGCTGTGGCTGACATCGTCGTGAATACCAATCGTAAATTGATTTTTCGGCTGGGCTTGTTGCAGGTTTTCAAACACCGCTTTCACCATGCCGGGGGTAAATTCTTTTGACGACAAGCCGTAGCGACCGCCGACGATTTTCGGTAGCAGGGCGAGTTGACCGTTGCTAAAGGCTTGCACTAAGGCGGTCAGCACATCTTTGTATAAAGGTTCGCCGTCTGCGCCGGGTTCTTTGGTTCGGTCTAATACCGCGATGCTTTTGCAACTGGCGGGTAGCGCAGCAACTAAAGCCTTGGCATCGAAAGGCCGGAACAAGCGAACTTTCAATAAGCCCAACGCTTGGCCTTGTTGATTGAGAAAATCGATGGTTTCAGCCACCGTTTCCGCACCCGAACCCATAATCACAATCACTTGCTCGGCTTGTGGCGAACCGCTGTATTGATACAGTTGGTATTGGCGGCCAGTCAGCGCCGCAAAACGGTTCATGGCGTTTTGCATTAAGTTGGGCAATGCTTGGTAGTAAGGATTAACCGCTTCGCGACCTTGAAAATAGACGTCAGGATTTTGTGCCGTGCCGCGCATTTGGGGTTGGTCGGGGGTTAAGGCGCGTTGGCGATGAGCGTTGAGCCAGTCATCGTTAATCATGGCGCGAATCACGCTATCGTCGATTAACTGGATTTTGGCGACTTCGTGAGAAGTGCGGAAGCCATCAAAAAAGTGCATGAATGGCAAACGACTTTCAAGACTGACGGCGTGGGCGAGTAAGGCAAAGTCGTGAACTTCTTGCGGGGAATTAGCGCAGAGCATCGCAAAGCCGGTCATTCGCGCCGACATGACATCACTGTGATCACCAAAAATCGATAAACCTTGGCAAGCCAAAGAACGAGCGGCGATATGGAAAACCGTTGGCGTTAGCTCGCCAGCGATTTTGTACATATTCGGCAGCATCAACAACAAGCCTTGCGAAGCGGTAAAGGTAGTAGCTAACGCTCCGGCTTGTAATGCGCCGTGAATAGTACCCGCTGCACCAGCTTCACTCTGCATTTCAATTATTTGTGGCACGGTGCCCCATAAATTGACTTGGCCACGCACTGACCATTCATCTGACCATTCGCCCATCGCCGAGGACGGCGTAATCGGGTAAATAGCGATGACTTCGTTGAGTTTATGGGCAATGATGGCGGCGGCTTGATTGCCGTCTATGGTCATAGTCTGCTGGTTTGACATCGCTCTAGCTCTGTTATTTTGAGTAGAGCGAATATACCTGATTTTTGTTAAGTGATTATCTCAATCAGCTGCTCTTTAAGCACAAATTGGATTTTACTGATTTCGGTTTGTGCTTGTTGTTCAGAATAGAGGCAGGGCGGTAGTTTCCCCCAAATCGGCGCGGGCCAAGCTTTATCGGTTTGATAACGTGCAACGTGATGGATGTGTAATTGCGGTACCAGGTTACCAATCGCGGCGATATTGAGCTTGTCGGGTTGATAGAGATTTTGCAAGGTTTGCGCTATTAAACAGGATTCGTCTAATAGCGTTTGTCGGTCAACAGCATTCAATTGGTAAATTTCTTTCGCTTCGCGACGAGGCACTAAGATTAACCAAGGATATTGGCTGTCGTTCATCATTAACAATTCAGAAAGACCAAGTGAGCCGATTTTGAAACAGTCTTGAGCGAGGCGAGGGTGGAGTTGGAAATTCATAAAGGATTAAGCTAGGGTTTGTAAGTAATTCAACAAGGCTTGCAAGGCGGCTTCGACCACTTTGTCCTGCATTTGTTGACGGTTTAAATGTTTGCCATGAATGGTTTGCTTAGCAACTTCCGATTGATTGTGCCAGAGGGCAATATAGGCAATTGGCTCAACAATACCGTGTTCTGGACTGGCTTCAGCGTAACCGGTGGTGCCGATGCCAATATTCACCTGAAATTTCTCACAAATACCCTTAGCCAATTCACTGGCAACTTGAGCTGATACGCAATTCACCGCTATCGCGTGTTGTTGGTCTATATTCAACAAGCGGCTTTTCTGTTGCAAACTGTAAACCGTCATTCCGCCTTCAAAAAACGCTGAGGCACCACTGATAGAACCGAAAGCTGCTTGTAAATTGCCGCTAGTAATGCTTTCAGCTACGGCGATTTTTAGACGTTTTTGGACTAATTGAGATTTTAAGTGGGCAAGCAGTGTTTCGGTATCAGCTGTCATTAAGGGTTGAGTGATTAAGTTAAATGGCGATAATAGAGCGCCCCAGCCAACAATAACAACAAAAGGTGATACGGTGTCTGTAGTGAGCGTTACTTTTCCTGAACAGGATAAACCGAAATTGGCGGTATCTTTTGGGTTTTTACTAAGCCTTTATGCCATCGTACCGTTGTGTTTGGCGCTGCAAATAATCGACCGGTTTGGTTTTGATTTTGCTTTGCGCGATAACTTACCGAATAGTCCTGGGCATTTTCTGTTGTTTCAATTGCTATTTGGCACACCGCATATTATGGCCAGTAGCTTGTTATTGGTTAGCCATCGCGAATATCTCAACACTTTTAAATTTAAACTAATCGCAATGACGGTGTTTATTGCGTTGTTTTTTGGGATTGGCAGTTTGTTTATTCCCTATAAAGCCTTGTACATCATCACCGCCTGCTGGACGGTTTATCACGTTTTAAAACAACAGCATGGGGTTGCCAAAGCGGTTTGTAAATTGCCAAAAACTGCTTTTAATTTTCAAGTGGCGTTAAGTGTTTTGGCGGGAATTTTTATTTATATCGGCATTTTCTTAAACAACAGTCTGGAAGATGCTCAAGCAGAAATGGTATTGAATTTAGCCAGTGGTTTTACACTGTTATTGTTATTCAGTACGGTGTTTTGTCAGCGTTATGTTGATAATTCACGGGGCATGCAGTTTTTATGGGCCAATACCTTGTTAGTGATTGTTAGCTGGTATTTGTATCGTGAGCAGTATTATTTTTTGGCGATTTTGATGCCGCGCTTGGTGCATGACATCACGGCATACAGTTTTTACGTTAGCCATGATTACAATCGCCATGGCGGTAACACCGAACACCGTTTATATCAATTAGCGAAAGTTTGCCATTTGCCAGTGGTGTTGGTTTTGCCGTTATTGTCGGTACTGTTAACGTATCTGTTACAAGCTTATGGCAATGATTTGATTAATTGGCTGATGCTAACGCTGTTTAATCGCGAAGTTTACAAGGCGATTACACTGGGTTTGTTTGGCTATTTGGCGCTAATGCATTATTACAGCGAAGCGTTTGTCTGGTCAGCGGGGTCGCCACTCAGACGCTATATCCGTTTTACACTATAAACCTCACGCTATTCTCTGCTACTTCAAACATAACCAGCGTTGCCATTGGCGGCGCTTGATTGGTCATGCGTTAACCTAGGAAAAACTCAATGTTTTCATTAAACCGTCTGATCCTGATCGATTCTTATAAACCAGGCTCAGTACAAGAAATTCGTCTTGATGGTCACACCAATTTAAATGGCGTTAACGGTGCTGGTAAAACCACCTTGTTACGTCTGATTCCGCTGTTTTTTGGTGAACGACCAGGTCGGTTAGTGCCTAAAAGCCGGGTTACCGAAAGCTTTGCTAAACATTATTTGCCTAATGAATCGTCATACATCATTTTTGAATATCAACGCCGCCAGCAAACTTGCTTATCGGTGATTTACGCTTCACCGAATGAAGAAGGTTTGTGCTATCGGTTTGTGGATAAAGGTTTTGATGCCGATGATTTTCTGGAGCGCCACAGTGATGGTCATTGGTACCCGATTTCCTGCCGTAATTTGAACCGGCATTTGGCTAATCGGCGGGTTAATTGCAGCAATCAGCTCACTTCGGGTAGCGATTATCGAACCATTATTCAAAACTTGCCGCATAAAAAAGGCCAGGAATTTAGAAATCTGATTGCTCGTTATGGTTTTTGTGACGGTAGTTCTGGACGACGCTTAAAAAATATCGAAAAAATTGTTTCAGGCATGTTGCTGCGTTCCACCAGTTTTGCCGATTTACGGGAAATGTTGGTCAACTGTATTGAAGAAAATCGAGAATCGATTGATCTCAATTTACACCTAGAAACCTTGGACGATTGGCATCAGGAATATCGGGCGTTTCATTTGGTTGAAGCAGAGCGCGCTAAAGTATCGACTTTGCGACAGCTAGGCGATGATTTAACGCAAACCGAACAAGATTTCGGCCAACTGCAACAGCGCTTGCTGCGTTTATCGGATCAGCAAACCCAGGAAAAACACAGTCAGGAACAGTCGCGATTAGTCGCAAGCGAGCAATTGCAGCAGGTTAAACAACACTGGGATGAATTGGAAACCGAGCTAAAGTCGGCCTTGGCCAGCGCGAAAGCTGATTTTGATCAAGCGGATCGACAAATTCAATCCTTGGATCAAGAACATCAGGATTGGCAACAGCAAGACATTCAGGCTAAACAAGGGTTGTTTGCGCGTTTGGTGGTGATTGAGCAAAGTTTGCAACAAGAAAAAGATAATCACCTACAGCTTTTGCAAAATGTTCAGGATATTGATGCGGAATTTAAGCGTTTACGGGCTGAGCAAGAACAAGGGTTTGCCGAGCGTAAACACGTTTTGGAATTGCAAATAGCCAGCTTGCGGCAAAATTTGAACGAACAAAAAATCGCTGCTACTGAAGTTATCCAGCAACAAAAAGACCAGCTCAGAGACAGTTTGCAAGCCGAATTAGATCAATTGGCACAGGAAAGCGCGTTACTGCAAGGTGAGTGCGGCGAATTGCGCGGCAAACTACACAACATTCAACCCGATCCAGCCTTACTGGAAAGCCGTGATCAAAAATTGGCGCAACAAGAACAAATTCGCCAACAGAAAAGTCTGGCTGATAGTGAAGTCGGCGAATTTAATCAGCAAATTCAACAATCACGTCGACAAATTGATGGCTTGTTAGCGGAAAAACAAAGCCGCGAG
>JBEGMT010000259.1:0-5560 GCA_041182925.1 Pseudomonadota bacterium
AGGAATATTTTTTTTGTTCTGATCGACACGGGTAGCTATTGGACCACCAAAAGTCGAAGCCAACAAATTAGGGATATTGACCGAACTACCATCATCGACGTGAGTTATTAAACATTTTAATCGGGCAAGTTCACGATTTTCAGGATAAAAAAGTGCGGTCTGGTTTGGGACAATGGCATGAATATCCTGTTCTCCAACATAAGCTTCGACGCTATATTGCTGATCATCACCGACAATCATTAATGCTTCCCCAGCCTTTAGCCATTGACCAGCTTGCAATTCGTTATTAAGCGCCAATACCTTACCTGCCAATGGCGATTGAATTTGTAGCTGCTGTAACTGCTTAACAAAACCGGCTTGTTTGGTGGTGGCTGATTCGAGCTGACTTAACTGAACTTTACGTTGTTTCAGTCGTTCTGCATCAAAGCCTTGAAATGCAAGTTGCCAAGCGAGCGATTCGCCTTCTAAGCGAGCATTGTTTTGTTTGTATTGCAAATCATTAGACGACAACTCAGCCAAAACCTGACCTTCGACAACTATCTGCCCTTGTTTAACAGGCCAACGATCTAAGCGTGCGGGATAAGGTAAATACAACTCAGCATAGTGTGCCGGTTTAATTAGCGCGGGAACTTCGATATGTTGCTGCCAAGGCATCAAACCAATCCCAATCAACAAAGCCACTAAAGACAAAAAACGCCAATTCTGACGACTATCTTTAAATAAGGCAGGCCAAAATTTCAATTCCCGCCAAATCGGTCGCAGAATAAACCAACCAATTTCAACCGCCATCAAAAAAACACCTAATAATTTGAAAAAAAACTGATACACCATCCAGGCAATACCCAAAAACAGAAAAAACCGGTACAACCAAGTACCCCAGGCATAAACAATAAATAGATTAGCCATCGATTTAGGTAGTTTTTCTGGCGGCGGGTTTTCAATGGCAAATAACCAGCGTCGCAATTGCCAACGGTTATAGTCAAATGCTCGAGCTTGCAAATTTTCAATTTTCAGAAAATCTGCCAATAAGTAATAACCATCAAAACGCATGAATGGACTGAGATTAACGGCCAGCGTCATAATCCAGGTTGAACTAGCCAGTAAAAAAACCCCGCTACGCAATGCGCCATCATCGAGAAAATTCCAGACCAAAGTTGCCACAGCCGCCAATCCAAGTTCAGCAATAATGCCGGCCGAAGCAATCGCTAAACGTTGCTGACGACAATTAAGTTTCCAAGTTTCGCTAGCATCAGTGTACAGCATCGGGTACATGGCCATAAAAGCCACTCCCATCGTTGGCACCCGACAACCAAATCGATGAGCCGTTAGGGCATGACCCAACTCATGCAAAACCTTGGCCAGCATCAGCGCTAAAAAGAACTGGCTCAAGCCTTGCCAATTAAAAAAATAGGGAAAAGTGTTAAGAAACTGCTCCCATTGCCGAGAGACCAAGTAAGTCCCGATAATACCGCAGCCGATAATTACAGCAGCACACCAAGGACTATAAATCCACTTTAGATAAGGATAAATCCGCGCCAACATTGAATCTGGCTTAAGCAGAGGAACTCGGAAAAACAAATAGCTGTGTACCAAACGCCACCACAAACTTTGTTTTAAAGCCTGAGTTTGCTGCCACAAACGCTGAACGCCCTGCTCACCTTTTACTAAGATTAAATTATTACCAAGCAAAAACTGATAAAAATCATCGATATCATCATCTGTCACTTGTAAAGCGGTCTCAGTATTTACCACCGTGACGATAGCTTTTGAATCGGCCAATCCCCAACGGCTCAGGATTTCAAATTGCAACCAGCCAATACGGTAAAAACGGTTATTAGCAGGATCGTGCAGGGTCCATGATGGCGATCCATCGTGCTGGGTTGGCCCAGGCAAACAATGTATCTCTTCTCGTAACGACGGCAGAGTTAGCCGCGTCTGCTCTACATCCCCAACCATTGCCGAACCGCCGCCAAAGGTCGGCGGAACATATAGTAAAAGAGGGTCACACGCTGACCGTGTATTTTAGCCGTACCGGTTAAACCAATTCGGGGAGGGTGCTGCTGGTAATGCAAGCGGGCTTTCAGACGGTAAGCCTGAATGTTATCAGGAGTCATTTCGGGCTCATAACTCGCATAATAGAGTTGCCCTTCTAAAGGATGCTGTGGGTCGCTATTGAGATACAGCACTGTTTCGGCATCCTGATCGAAATTAATCAAATCAGCCACTGGCAAATGCATTTGCATTTCTACTTGATCAGGATCAGCAATTTGCAAAATCTTCTCGCCAATAGTGACAGGTTTTCCTAGCCAGTCTTGAGCATCAGTAAAAATCGCAATGCCGGCATGAGGTGCCTTGATTTCTGAACGAATTAATTGATCTTCCATATAGGCTACATCGGCAAGATGCTGATCAATTTTACCTTTTAAAACATTGAGATCGATTTTGCTCTTATTTTCCAACACTGCCATTTGCGCAGCACTTCGATATTCAGTTTCAGCGACAACTAATGCTTTACGAGCAATTTCCAAACGGTTGGCAAGATCAGTATTTTCCAAAGTCACTAATAATTGACCAGCAGTCACAGGCTGATTAGGTTCAATATGAAAAGTCTCTACAACCCCATCAACCTGAGCACGCACTAAAGTAGGGTCACTGGCAATCACAGCAGCTGGTGCCAACACAGTTTGATGAATCGGAAGTAACAACAGTAACGGCAATCCCCAAAACCACTGTCTATTTTTACCCACAAGCGAACGCCATTCCCACCAGTGTTTTTGCGGTTGCAATCCATACCATGCATGAGCATAGGCTTCTGACAACTCTGTCAATAATCTAATTTCAGCATCCAACCAGGCTGTTTCGCGAAACAATAACAAGCCGCCAAATATGGGTTTATTGATCATTTGACGAAACGGCAACCACAAACAAAACTCAGCGCTCCATTCAGACCATTCCGCAGCTAATTCGACAGACAAATTGTTAGGAAACACCGTTCTTGGCGTACTACTTGCATCGTCTCGATACAAAGTTTCAGCAACCCGTCTCAACCAGACCACATAAGGGGCATTAGTTTCACATTCTGCCACCCCCGATACTGAGGCGATACGTGACAATGGCTGTTTTACCCATAACGCCGCCTGACGGTAACTGACTAGGCTATGAGTTTCATTGACAATACTAAACTCTAAAGCACCAAGTTCATCACGATTACGCGCCATACGCTGTAATTGCAGCAATAGCGCCATTCCCTGTAGCTGACGCAGGTGTTCTTCTGACTGCATCATGGTTTAGTTTGTGGGCATTTTAAATTGTGCGGTCCCACTCATCCCAGTCAGTAACTCACTGTAATTGCCGGTTATTTGCGCTGTAATCGGCACGGTTTGACTAACAGGATCAATACTTGCACCAATGCTTATCACTTTAGCCGGATAGTCATGATTCAACTCGTCAAGATGAACCTGAAAAGCAACACCGGACTTTAACCAACTTAGCCACATTGAAGGCACAATCAATTTAAGTTCTAATTCACTGTCATCAAGGATTTCCATAATGGGATCCCCGATTTTCAAATACTGATGCTGATGCGCGGGTAAACTCACCACTCGACCAGAAAACGGGGCTTTAATGTGACATTTTTGTAACGATGCTTGAGTCAGTGCTACATCGGCTTTAGCCTCACCGAGTTTAGCTCTTGCCACTTCAACATCCAGATTACTCACTGATTCTAACTGCGACAAACGTGAATTTACTTCAAAATTTTTGCTTGCCCCTTCACTGGTCGCTTGCGCCTTTTGCAATTGAGCCTGCTGAACTGAACAGTCAAAACTAACAAGCAATTCATCTTTTTTAAATTTTTGGCCTTCACGGACCGTTAACTGCTTCACTACCGCCGAAATTTCCGCAGAAAGTGTGGTACTGTTTTTAGCAATCAATTGTGCACGAATTTCGGTTGCACCTGACTTGTTTGCTTCAGCCGCCAATGCTGGGTAATAAGCTGTAAAAGAATAAACTGCGGCAATCAAAAGCCCAAACCGTGTGACATTCATCAAGATTTACCTGCTACAGTTTCCGCTTCAACTGACTTATCAACGACTTCTTTGATTTGCGGATACTGACCTTGCTGCCATTGCTTATCAATAGCTTCGATGGCTGACGCCAAGGTATCAATATTGTTGTTTTCAATCGTTTCAGGTAGCGGATCAAAACCCAGTGACACATAAAGTTTCGCCAACGCATCCTGAGATTCCGCATAAGCCTGATGTTTTTGCAGTGACGATAAAACCGAATCCACCGAAATCCGAATCCGCTCTAATGCACTCAAAGCATCGGCCATTTCACTGTTGATGACGTGGTGATGAATGTTTTGATTAATGTCATCCAATTCCACAGTTCGACGGAATTGATTTTCTGACAATTCCAAGTGCTGCTGTGACATACGGACTTGGGTAATAATCGCCATATAAGCCGCTAAACGCTTGGTGTTCGCCAAAGACTCTTGGGTTTCTGCCGTCGCAATCGCTTGTGGCGCTGCTAAAATCTCAAACAGATTTTTAGAAATTTGCGTACCAATCGAGGTCCAATCATGATTCAACAAGTAAGAGTTGGAATCATAGTTAGCGTTGGCTTGTAACTCTATCCCTGGCAACAAACGTAACATGGCTTTTTTCACTTCATCAGCACTGATACGGGTTTGATACATTTCTTGACGCAATTCAGGACGGAAATGTAAAGCCATTTCATCCATTTGCTCCAGACTGATTTTGGGTTTAACAATCTCTGGCCAAGGATTGGTTCCATTATCCGCTAATTGGAAATCCTGATTAGGTGGCAAATTGATCAAGCCCGCCAATTCGGATTTAGCTAAACGTTGTTGATCCTGTAGCGCCTCAAGACGACGGACAATTTCAAGCAAACTCTTACGATAGCGCAAACCTTCGACTGGACTGCGTAATTTTTCCCTTTCTGCTTGTTTACTTAAATCAAAGGCTTTTTGCGCTTCTGCCAATACTGGCGCAATTTGCGCAGTCATGCGTTGTGCGCTCAAAGCACGCCAATAAGCACTACGCACATCTTTCATGATGTTATGGCTGATTTTGCGGCGGTTTTCTGCCGACATTAATACTTTGTTACCTTCTTGTTGAGCGCGGAAATAACTGACACCAAAGTCAAGAATGTTCCAACGCAAATTCAGATCACCAAAATAGCGAGCACGATCCTGCGAAGTATTCATTCTTAAAGTTTGAGTAGGATCATTGGGACTAGCCAGCGAGCGGCTCCCAGACGCATTAAAGTTGTCGCGTCCGTTGTAACCAGCAGAAGCAACCAAATCAGGTAGCAAATCAAATTTGGCTAAAGAAGCCTGACCTTCAGCAACCGCTTTTTCCATCATTTTGACGCGATGGTCCTGATTGTATTTCAAAGCCCGTGACATCGCCTGATACAACGTCAAAGGCGCAGTTAATGGCTCCTGATCTTTAAAAATCACCGCTGAATCGGCACTAATCTGGGTTTCCCGTTCCTGCGAGGTTAATGCCAACGGTGTTAACGAACAACCAGTTTG
>JBEGMT010000260.1:0-7254 GCA_041182925.1 Pseudomonadota bacterium
GCCGATTCATCCATCCAATTAGCCGCCAACTCCAAGCGTCTGGCGCAATTTAGCCAGCGCGTTTCGTCAAAACTTTGCCGTAATGCTGTTAAAAATGGATCGGCTTTATCGGTTTGTTGGCGAAAAAATAAAGCAGCGGAACTTAAGCGTTCACGAATCCGGTCGCGTAATTCTTTGGTGGCGGCCTCGGTAAAGGTCACCACCAAAATATCAGCGGGCAATAAATCGCGACCGTTAGCTTCGACAGCGTGCCCCAAAATCAAACGCAAATATAAAGCAGCAATGGTGAAGGTTTTTCCGGTGCCAGCGCTGGCTTCGATTAAACGAGTGCCGAATAACGGAAATTCAAGCGGATTTAAAACTTGACTCATGCGGCAACCTCCGACTGAACTTCAATCCAATCAAAGGCCATGCCATACAACTGTTTGGCTGTTTCGACAAAACCAGCAGCTAATAAATCGGCAAAATCGGGATAAAAACGCCGCAAATACAGATCGTAATCGACTTCACCCAATTGCCTGTCACTGCCGTAATAGCTTTGCTGAGCTTTGGTTTCATCGCTGGCTAATAAAGTGAATGCGGTTTTAATCGCCACCGGTAATGGCGCTTGCAAGCCTTGTTGCCACAGCCCCAAGGTAGTTTCCAAGGCAGCTTGAGCTTCGGCTTGTTCAATCACTGAAATTTTCAAAATCGCATCCTGCCCCACCACAAAACTTTGCAGATTTAACCCCGCCGCACAGCCTAATAGATGTTGTAACCAAGGCAGCATCAGACTGTGATATTTGGGAATTTTCATACTGACCACCGATTGCCCGCTTAAGCTGATTAAAGCCGTTTCGCCGGCTTGGTTTTGGTACAAATCGACTAATTCGCCACTCAATTGAATGCCACCCAAATTAAGGTTCAATCGCTGTGGGGCACTGGCAGACCAAGTCACCAATAGCGATTGATATTGCTGCCAAGCATTTTCGACACTGCTACTGATTTCATTAAAGGCTAACCCCCCAAACCCCGCCAACGGCAATTGCCCCTTGGCCGCCAATACTTGCTGCTGATGCTGGAAAAAATCGGCTAACGGCTGGTCGGGATTGGCTTTTAGTTGCTGCAATAAATCATGGTTAAGAGCAAACCGTTGCAGACCATCAAAGCTAAACGGCTCGTGGTCTTCGCTGGTAATACTGTCGTCAGCGAAATTGAATTTTAAGCTTTGCTGGCAAAAGGTTTTCACTGGTGCTTTTAGAAACGCAGCTAAGGCTTCGATAGATACAGCGTTCGGCAATTCGGCATCAAACACCGGGATCTGATTTTGGCGGAGGGTTTCGGTTTCAAACCACTCCTTACTATAAGTAAACAAACGCGGATCACGATTAGCCTTGATGTAATCCTGACTAAACGGCTGTAAGGGATGTTCAACGGTAATTTTTTCTAACCATTGGTTATCATGATTGGCCAAGCGCCAACCTTGTGCCAAGAAATCTCGCAACTGACTGACTAACACCGAGGCCGGTCTGTCAGTGTTATCGCGAATACTACGTCCTACCCAGCTGATATACAGTTGCTCACGAGCCGACAACAGCGCTTCTAAAAACAAATATTGGTCATCTTGTCGCCGCGAACGGTCACCCGGTCGGTAATGGCCGCGCTGACTCATCAAATCAAAACTTTGCGGCTGATGCGAACGCGGATAATCGCCATCGTTCATGCCCAAGATGCAGACTAATTTGAACGGAATCGCCCGCATTGGCATTAACGTACAAAAATTGACTCGACCACTGAGAAAGCGTTGTTGCAAGTTCGGTTCATCAACATGGCTTAACCAAGCTTCGCGCACTACTTGAATCGGCAGTTGCTCGTCAGCCGTCAAACCAGCTTGCTGACAATAGCCCTGCCATTTGCTGAGGCTTTGGTTCAACAACTCCAAGGTTTTACGCTCCTTGTCGCTGGTGGCGATGAAAAAATCCTCTAATAGTTGCTGTAACAGGCTGTACCAGTTATCAACGCTATGCGGCTGACTGAACTGGTTAAGATAAGCTTCGAGTTTTTCCTGTAACCAAGCCAAACTGCCCAGCCATTGCGCGTCCAAACCACCGATTTCGGCATACGGCTCGATGCCATTAAAAGTCTGCCCAGCCCCAACCGCATAACCCAGCAACATCCGTTGCAAACCAAATTCCCAAGTATTAGCGGTTAATTCGCTAGGCATGGCGACAGTCGCTTGTCGTTGCTGGCGATTTAATCCCCAGCGGATACCGGATTCATTAATCCATTGATGCAATTTCGGCACCGCTGCTTCATCAATCGCAAACTTTTTGCGTAACGCCGGCACTTCCAACAAGGCCAAACATTCACTGACTGCAAACCGCGACTCCGGCAGTTTCAATAAGGCTTCAACGGCATTTAATAACGGATTTTGACCGCGCTGATTTTGGTCGGCCAAGCTAAAAGGGATATAACGTTTATCGTCGGCTTTGATTTGCCCGAACACAGCGTGGATATGCGGCGCGTAGCTGTTGACATCCGGCACCATCACAATCACATCGCGCGGATGTAAAGGCTGACCAGCTTGTTCGGCAGCGTTGAAACGGGCTAATAATTGATCATGGAGAATTTCGACTTCGCGCTGACGACTGTGGGCATTGTGAAACTCCAATGAGTTATCAATTTGATTTAATAATATCGATGGTTTTGGCAATGGCTCTAAATCTAAAATCGATTGCTGGACTTGTTGTAACAAACTGCGTTGATTGGCTTTGCCGTAATCTTCAAACAAATCGATTTTGTCATCCGGCCAACCCCAATCCCGATAAGCACTTTGTTCGTCAAATATATCCAGCAAGCGAATGTAATCACGACCTTGTTTACCCCAGGCCGCTAACAAGGGATTGGCGTGTTGATGCAGATCATCCAAATTTAAATCTTTTGTTCTATCACCTTTGTAGTTTTGACGACGGCGCTCGGCTTTCAGCAATTCTTTGTCTTCAATAATATCGGCCCAATAATGCTGACAAGGGTTATTGATAAACAACACCACCTGACAAAATTGAGCGATTTTCACCAAAGCTTCCAGCGATTGCTGCGGCAACGATGACAAACCAAACACCATCACCCGTTTCGGTAATTTTGGCTGAGTGTCATCAACCTTAGCCATAAATTCGGCATGAACCGAAGCACGGCTGGCAAAAGCACTATTAGCATCCCCCAAATCCGCCAAAATCGCCCGCCATAACATCGGCTGCCAACGTTGCGCCTCTGGCAAAACTTGCGGCGCACCATGCACATCAGCCAATACATCGTTGCCGTTGGCCCAATCCGCTAACCAATCGGAACGATAGACCTGATACTGGTCGAACAAATCCGCTAATTGTTCGGCGAGTTGATGACGCTTGCGGCTGCTTTGGTCATCAGCCAAAAATCGGCCTAAATCCTCAAAACCCATTTGAGTAATTAAATCCGGTAATAAGCGATACAAACGCCAGGTTAAGGCAGCTTTGGCTAACAGCTGTTCCTTAGGAATTTGATCACCCAATACCTGCCGATACACTCGCCAGATAAAGGCCGAAGGTAATTGAACATCAATGCCAGCAGCGATGCCTAACGATTGGTTATGGGCGATATTTTGTTTAATCCAATGCCCCATACCGTTGTTGTTGACCAAAAACACATCATTTTCTAAAGGCGGCAAAGGATGGGTTGATAACCAATACTGAACTACGTCCGCTAGCGATTCCAGTTGGTTGGAATGGATGACGGCGATACCGTTGGCAAGATGTGGGCTGGTCATAATCAATAAAGAATCTAAGTTAGGTTAAAAATCACTCAGCAAGACAATATCAGAACGATACGTCAAGACATGACGCTAGTTAACAAGCATGGGAGAAATTTTTGATGACAGAATAGTTTTTATTAAAGACAGATTTTTGTATATTTTTGTTAAAATTTGTAAATACCTTCAAACAATCATTTAAGACACATTTTTATGTTAAAAAATAATTCAAACAACAGACAAAAATCAAAATCTGTGTCAACTCGTTTAAGTTCTTTGGCTTATGCGCTAGAACCACGAATCTTGTTTGACGGTGCTGCTGTTGCGACAGCTGATGCCACAGTGTCTGGCGACAATTTTCAGGATAGCCCAAACGATAACAGTGCTCTGAATCAACAGACCGAAGCAGTTTTACAAGCATTAAGCAACATTGATAAACAGCAGGTAACCACGGCTATCACTAGCGATAACTCAAAACAGTTAGCCACTACCGATTCTCCAACAATTTTCATCACTAACATTGCTGACCCAGCGCTCGACACTGCAATCACCGATGCTCAGCAACGGATTGTCGATTTCATAAACAATACAGACGATAAAACCCTTTTTGAACTATTTAATGGTGGCAAGTCTGCTGCTGATGATAACTGGAACCAACATCTCAGCGATTTGCGTATAGCTATCAATCAAGGTGATTTCAAACTAACGATTGTCGAGATGGATAGCGCCAGTCAATTTACCTCACTCGCGGCTTATACCCATGCAGGACCTAACGGTGAGCCGACTGTATTCATCAATCGTTACTGGTTTGATTTATTTGCAGGTTACGACAGCACCCGTGCCTTAGTCGAAGAATTTGGCCACGCCATGGATGATTATTTAAACCCAAATACCGATACTAGCGGTGATGAAGGGGAAAGTTTCGCCGCCAAAGTCATGGCTGATATTTACGGTGCAACTACCGACAGCAGTCTACAACAAAACGATGCTGGCCAAGTCACAGTTAATGCGGTTGATTACCAAGTTGAGTTTGCATCATTCAATTTTGCTAATGCTTACGCTATGGTCTATGACCTAAACAATAATAACGCGATTAATGGCAATCTTGGAGAAACTGCAGCGGAAAAGGAACAAAGCTCACATAACTTCTCTACCACTGGATTAGGCGCCGCCACCGTTAGCGACAACACTAACAACCGACAATTCAGCGGTAACGATGTATCAGCCGCTACCACTATTATCGGTGGACAGACTTATTACGGCTGGATCAGTCGTCCAATTAAGTCGGGCGGTGTTGTACGAGGTTTTTATTTTTGGACAGACAACGATTTCACCAACTTAGCGACCGCACAAGCTGATGGCAATAGCGATGGCGACAACAATACTAATGATAATAAAGGTTTCTTATTGGTAGTTGATCAAGCCTGGTTCACCAGCCAAATCTCAGCGCAAAATACAACAATCACTCTAAATAACAATTTCGATGGTCTAAACCGTGGCTCGGTCACTTATTCAACTGTCGGTTCTTCTTCCGATAGAGTAGATAGTGCACTTAATGGCCTGATTACCGCAAATGTTGCGCCGACCGCTACCGCTGACACAGCGGACGGTAACAATGGAACTACTGCTGCCGTAGAATCAGGCTGGACGTGGTCCTCTGGTAGTAATACCACCGTTACCGGCACCAATGCTGCTGGTAATGTATTAACCAATGATACTGACGCGAATAGCGACACACTAACCGTAACTAAAGTTGGCACATCATCAGCCACCCAAACCACAATTACTTCCGGCACCACATCTAGCAATGGCACGAGTGTAATCGGTAAATACGGTACCTTAACCCTTGGCGCTAATGGTAGCTATAGCTATGCTGTTAATAACAGCAATACAACCGTGAATGCGCTTCAAGTGAATAGCACTTTGAGCGATGTTTTCACCTATACCGTCAGCGATGGTAATGGAGGTACCACCAGTACCACTTTGACTATTACGATCAAAGGTACTGATGACGCACCAGTCGCTAATCCTGACTATAACTCAGCAAAAGAAAGCACCACCAGCTCAGGTAGTGGCTTCGTTTCAACCGGTTATTCTGCCACCGGCACTGTTGCAGGATCGACTGGCGTGCTTGCCAATGACACTGACGTGGATAGTAGTGATACGAAAACCGTTGCCGGAATATCAGTTTCTGGATCTACAACCGTTGGCTCAGTCACTGTTACAGCCGGAACAGCCACAATGTCTTTTATTGGAGATACTGCTGGGTTTAACTCGGTAAACACCAACGGTTCGGCAAAATTGTATGTACATTTAGCATCGGATGCAGCAAACGCTAACTATCGTGCAGTTTATGCGGCAGATGGAATCACCCAGATTTATGTAATCAACAAAGTTGAAAGTCCTTCAGGTTCAGGTAATTATCTAATTACGCTCAACGCCAATCCTGCTAAATATTACGATGCCGCTGGTTTGCAATCAATTAGTAAAGCATCTGACTTTTTTGCAACTAATGGTTCAGTAGGCTTTGAAAATTCAAGCGCAACTACAGAAAACGCCAGTAACATGAAAACAGCCACTGTTTCTGTAGCGCAATCCAATGGTTACACCACAATCACAGGATTAAGCGGGATTACAGGCACTATTGCCAGCGGAATGAGTGTCAGTGGCACAGGTGTTCCCTCTGGTACAACCATCTCTCAATTAAACTATACCAATGGTAGCTTGAATAGTATTCGTCTAAACAGTGAGCTAACCAGTACGACCGGAGGAGTCTTTACCTTCACTGGCACCAGTAGTCTCAGCCAAACCATACAAGGCGCTCACGGCTCTCTGGTCCTAAACAGTGATGGTAGCTACACCTATACCCCTACGACTGACAACCAGTATCTCGCCAGTGGTCAGTCTGCAGTGGAGGTGTTTGACTACACCATGAAGGACAGTCAAAACGTCACCAGCAGTAGCAAACTTTACATTACCGTCTATGGCGCAGGCAGTGCCGACCCAGTTCTGGTCAACGATAGCGGCACTGCCTACGAAGCCGGTATTGGACGAGCCGCAAACAACTCACTAAGCAACGACAATACAGCCTACAGTGGGACTACAGCATCTGGTAGCGTAATAGGCAATGATACCCCTGGTTCTAGCGGTGTCGTTGCCAGCTACAGCAAAGTTGATGGTACCGGCACTGTTAGTGCCGGCAGCAGTTTAACCGGCAGTTACGGTCAATTGAGCATCACATCAGCAGGTACATATACCTACACTATCAATAATAGCAACAGTACGGTTAATGCCTTACTACCTGGCCAAACCCTGTCAGAAACTTTTCTCTATAAGGTTACCAATACAGCGGGTGGCAGCGCATGGGCAAATTTAGTTATAACCATTCAAGGCACTAACGATCAACCGGTTGCCGTTGCGGACACTGATGCAACAACACTTAAAGAAGATGTAACCACCACAGCTACCGGCAACGTATTAACTAATGACAC
>JBEGMT010000261.1:0-10599 GCA_041182925.1 Pseudomonadota bacterium
TGGCAAGGGAATGATCAGGAAATACAGTAGGTTTTGAAGCATGGGACTCCTTGGGTGACGGGCAAAAAAAAGCCCCAAGTGGTTGGGGCTGGTTTGGGGTGATGCTGGGTTTTTACTTGATGGCTTTCGCGGCAATGACAATGCTTGCCAAGATTACTGCCTTGGACAGTAAAACGGCACTGGCGGAGAAAACGCAGAAGAACAAGAGGGCTGATTTTCGAGGCATGGGGTGGTTCCTTTGGGTGGTTGGGGTTTTGTAATCAATCTCCTTTTAACAATTGTGGTGATTTTCGACGAGTTGCATCTTAATGGCGTTGAATTTGAGTTGGTGACAGTTGCGAGGCAAACAATACATGCCGAATTTTTTACAAGACGCTTATCACGTCAAAAGTGCATAAACTATATCTGATCCCTTTCTAAAGTTCCGGTGAATGTAGCGTTAGGAGGCAGTTTTCTGTTTATTACATTCCATTAGTGGAGCAAGTGTTAATAATCAGCTATTGGCCGAAGTTGATCTTTGATTTACGAAAGAGCAAAATTGACTGCCAGTAACCTTTGATAGTGGTTATGTGAAAGGCTGGTCTGGCCAGCACCATAGGATTGTCAGATTAAATAGAAGCTCTATAGAATTTACAGCTAGTGATCAGTGGAGCATCGCTGAATCAATTGTCCAGTATGAAACAATCAGGGATAATATATAGAAACTATCTGGTTACTTGTTAGGCTTCATTTCGATATAGGAGGATTGTGGTGATAGAAGCAGAGGAAGAATTCGAAGAGGATGACGAAGTGCTTGATGACCAGACAGCTTGGGAACTGATTAATGTCCTGCACGGTGTCCATTGCGACAATTCAAAACTTCAGTATTACGCTGAGAGACTGGGGGGCGGGCGCATTTCAATAATGCCGGTTACGCCGTTCGTCTATGAATTTTTCCTTTTTAACAGCCTGTATCAAGTTGATTGGAAGACCACAAAAAGAGACGGAAGCTTGGTGTTTCATTCCGAAGATGACTGCGGAGAATTCAAGAAACAGAAAAGCTTGTTGTTATACCTGATGGACTATTCAAATAACAGTCCGGAAAATCTCTACAGAGCGTTCGAGCCACTTCTTTACATCGAGACTGAAGGAGCATGGACCAAAGTCAAGGCTGATGCTAGGATTACAGAGGATCAAGGAGACAGGTTCTTTCGGTATATTGGCGAGCTCAAGTCTCTTCTATCTCAGTGTCAAACTCCATCTGATATGCCAAGCAACAAAAAGACATTACATATTCTGAAGGAATGCACACGCTTCGTTTATCTTGTTCGGAACAATATTTTCCATGGATCGAAAACGCTCGGAGAGGTTTATGAGCCAAGTCAGAAACGAAGACTTGAGATCTACGATCTGTTCCTGAAAGGGGTGACATCCCTATTTTTCCTAGCATCTGGGAAAGATGTAGCGGCTTGCGATTTCGTGCCTTGCCCGCTCTATTCCCCATCATTTTCGACCACGAATCCAATCGAAATAATGGATCAACAGTCGATCCTCCGTGCGACAGCAAAAGGTATGATGAAAGTTGGAGACTCGCGACTGGTAGCACAATTTCGAAAGTTGGTTCCATCGACGGTTACCAGAAATACCTTATCCGATCGGTCATCCCTCTTCTATCCAAGTGCCGGCAAAGACTTCATTACCCCGATATTGCTCGGACTTCCGTACTGCACGCAGTTCTACTTCTTTGAGATAGGCCACAGCCGACCACCACACGAGCTGGGCGCAATTTTGCGTCAAATCAAGGGAGTCCGCCTTTCCGAAAGTTCTCGCTGGAAGGATTGTGAGGATTTCGATTATCTTGATTTCGAATATGACAGCGTTCCCAGACGAATACATTGGGTACATGCCGACAACGTTACCATATTTGAGAAGGGTATCGAGTTGCAATTCTATTTCCACCGAGGCGATAGCTGGGGAGAAGGTGGATCAGGGCAAAAGTGGGACTCAGTGCACATACCCGACTTGGTCAAGCTGATTCCCTCTGGTTCATCCGCGATCTATGTGACTGACGGTGTTCCCGGCGGATTCCGATCCGAGAATTCATCGGAGACCTTCGCCCTAAATTTGCCATTCATTGAGCGTGGGAGAACCTATTTTTGCGGACGCCTGTCTTCGTTGTCTAATTAGACCCATCACAGCTGTCAACTGGAACTTGAGCATAGAGCCAAGGAAGGCCGTGTCCGGCGTCAACTATCCTGACCGGTTAACGACAATTACCGTGTCCGGTTTTGTTTAGCTAATTGTTTTATTTTGTAAACTTTGGTTTTTACGATAACTATCTCCTTCAATTTCAATAATGTTCGAGTGATGAATGATTCGATCAATGGCGGCCACGGTCATTATGAAGGGTTTTATACGCTTCGTTTCGAAAATCCGCCCAGCAGCGGACTGTTTGTCCATCGCTCGCTATTCGCTTACCTTTAAGGGGTAAATAAATCATAGTATTAGCAGCGTTATTCGTTAATACTAGCATTTAGACCTTTTGAAATCTCAGATTTTGGTAAAGTGAGAATTATTTGATAATTGATGATACGTGGTGAGAGTGAGGTAAGAATGACTAGATTACTTAGAGTTTTGGCGGTTTCTTTAGCGTTAGTTTTTGCGCAGGAGTCTGGTGCGAAGGAATATTCGTTTAGGGTTTGTCAGGGAATTATGCCTCCAAATTTTGAGGATTGTGAAAAGTGTAAAGAGATTGGGGTTGCAAAAATCAAAATTAGTAAAAATGCGAAGGCAGTCGCTATTGTATTACCGAATGAATCTCCAATTGTTTTCAAAGAGTGTCGATTTTTTGATGAAGACACATTTAGTTGTGAGGAAACTATCAACGATTCATTTAGCGTTGAAGTCATATCCGCCTCATTAGCAGATGGGTTTTTCACGTTGTCCCATAGAACGTACATTGGCAAAACAAGTTCAGGGTATAGTTATTGCGCACTAGAGAAAAAAGGTCTGCTCAACTTCTTCAAATAGACATCAAAATCTGTACTAGCTCAAACCTAACCTGAAAGTTACCGGTTTTTTATAGGGTGTCTGTCAGTTAAAATTTGGTTCAGATTTTTTTACATTCTTCAGAGTGTGCTGAATACATGCTAGGTGATTCAGGCTAAATCAAATTCAAAACTGATTTCACGTTGTATTTTTTCACCAATAGCAATAGTTTTTAGAGCAATCTGAAGAAATTCATTGTATCCATTCAAAGTTGGTTGAGTATTAAGCATGCCACCCGGCTTGATGTCTTCCAAAAGACCCATTAGGTAATGATAAAAAACAACTATCTCTGATTGTAATTTAGGGTCAAGCAGGGCAAGGTTAGTTAAGTTGGCTTTATAAATATGAAAAAGATCATTTGGTACTTGCACCTGAAAAGGATGTGGAGCGCTGCTCGGGTTCGATTGTATGTAAGAGATGATGTCTTTAATCGATTCGATGTAGTTTCGTTGATTAATGACAGTCAATATTGCTGAAATTTCGGAATAAATTTGATGGGCAGTGGCATTGCGATTATTGTTTCGCAATCGGCCTTCGTTGAAAGCATTTACAATAATTGGCGTAAGCCCTCCAACTGCTGCTCCAACTAGTGCCGCTATGACGGGTGTGTTAGAGGATGGTAATGGCTCCAATAGTTTTTTAACTTCTCGAATAGTCTCAAACGCTATTTGTAGGTTTTCGATGTCTGTCATTTTGATGGCCCAGTTTTGATGTCGACATCATTCTAATTCAGGCGGGCATCAAGTTTAAGGTTTCGAGCGAATTGAAGCACTCACCAAGTGACCAAAAGTCACCGAGTCAATGCATAGGCTTGGGAATTTGTAACTGGATGATTTAAAAAGAAAAAGGCCTATGGATTGCTCCATGAGCCTTTTAATTTGGCTCCCCCGGACGGGCTCGAACCGGCGACCTAGTGATTAACAGTGTAGTGGTATGGCTATATTGTGATGTGGTGAGACAACACAACAAATCACAGTATATCTTCGGGTAACGCCGTACGTTTGGGTACTTTGGCCAGAATTTCGCTGAATGAAGCTGGATTGGCCCGTTCTGCACGGGATTTGAGGTAATCTTCAGTGGCAATCGCAGATACTTTTTCGGCGACCGCACTGGCAATGAATTGATTGATGGATACACCTTCCTTTTGTGCTAGTTCTTTAATATGTCTATGAATGGAATCAGGCAGTCTTAGACTTAATGCACTCATGCTAACCTCTCAAGCAATGTTTTAGGGGTGATGGCTTCGACACCGAATTTATCAATACCTTTAAAATCTTTTATATTGTGAGTCACGATGGTAGTTATCTTGGCGGCCACTGCCAATTCCAGTACCAGATCGTCTTTTGCATCAGGAAGGAATGGGCGCCATAAAAAATAAACCTTCTGATGCTGGGAGAATCCGCAAATGTTGTCGAGGATGATGTCAATCTCGTTAATGTTCAGATTCAACGTTTGCTGATTTCGTTTTAAGACATCTTCATATTCAAGCAACAAGGGGGTTGATAGCGATAGAGTCAAAGCGCCCGTATTCAAAGCTCAAGTATTCTGAATGAGGCTCCATTGGCTGAATAAAGTCCCGCAAACAGGATGTTAGTATCCATGATAATTTTCATGGTACCAAATATAGTATCTTTTTGGGTTAATGCTACTTTTATTTGCTATTAAGCTTAATCAAGATCTGTTTATCTGCAAAACAGCGTGCAAAACTTTCTAGGGGCTAATTGGTTAATGTTAACAGCTTTAACAATACTCTGGTTGGAGCAGGGCATTGAATTTCAGTACCGACCAAGAGACCAATAGTCACAGGGTAGGTGACTCGCGATTTTGAGTAAACGAAGACTTGTCCAGTCGCTCAGCCAGCCATACTTTGATAATGGATTGCCTGGTCACGCCTAGTTTACGAGCTTCCCGATCCAGGGAATCAATCATCCACGTAGGAAAGTCAACATTGACACGTTTTTGTTGTTGCTGAACGCGTTTTGCCAAAGATAAATCGAGCATGTCAGTTAAATCAATATCGTCATCGAATTGTTGTTCAAAATCTCTAGCTTTCATAAATTGCTATCTCCTCAGTACGAGAACGGCGAACAGAAATAAGTCGGATATTGGCGCTTCTATAAGTAATAACGGCAGACCAGTGTTTAGCATCGATTAAGCCAATGACGAGGTAGCGCGGTTCATCGGTCGTTTTTGCTGGAATCTCGATTAACATAGGGTCATTCCAAAGCATTTGAGCATTTAAAAAGTCTATGCCATGCTTCAGAAGATTAATCTTGCTTTTAGCTTCGTCAAATTCAAAACTTATCATAGTATAAAAATTATACCATTTTTAGTCTAAAAGCAATTTTGGCTGTAAAAGATTTTGAGGATCATAGGAAAAAACCTATAAACTTCATTCAGTGATTTTGTTATTGCCAACCCAGAGATTGCGAACAAAACTATCAAATTCAATACCGACCTAAAAACTAATAGTCACCGGGTCAATGGATAAAAGAGGAAATTTGTAACTGGATGATTTAAAAAGAAAAAGGCCTATGGATTGCGCCATAAGCCTCTTAATTTGGCTCCCCCGGACGGGCTCGAACCGCCGACCTAGTGATTAACAGTCACCCGCTCTACCGACTGAGCTACAGGGGAATAATTCTTTATTTCAGAATGGCGCGCCCGGAGAGATTCGAACTCCCGACCGCACGGTTCGTAGCCGTGTACTCTATCCAGCTGAGCTACGGGCGCCTATCTGAGCCGCTTATTATCTTTTCTTTTTATTTTTGTGTCAAGCTATTTTTTCTAAAGTGGCGGAGAGAGAGGGATTCGAACCCTCGATGCGCTTTTGGCACATACTCCCTTAGCAGGGGAGCGCCTTCGGCCTCTCGGCCATCTCTCCTAATTCTTTAACTACTCGACGCCGTTGGCATCCGATTGTTCTTTCTTAATTCGTTCGTAGATTTCTTCTCTGTGAACAGAAACATCTTTCGGAGCATTTACGCCTATTCGAACTTGATTTCCTTTTACCCCTAGAACAGTAACAGTTACTTCATCACCAATCATCAAGGTCTCTCCAACTCTACGAGTCAAGATAAGCATACCTTCTCCCTACATTTTTAAATCACTTTGTTCTGCAACAACGAGAAATAGGATTTTATTATTTTTTTTTTGAAAAGGGAAGTTAAATTCTAATTTTTCCGTTGCTATTTTTATAACAGATTGAAAGTTATTGGATTTATTTTTGCTTGTGAATTTGCATTGAAAGGCTTTAAATATCAGCCTTGAAATGTGTCCTTTAACTTTCTTAGTTCGGTAAATACGCGAATTTCATCATTTTCACTGATATTCAATGCGTTACAGATAGCAATGCTATTTGTTCTTAAAAACGGGTTTGTCGCTAATTCTTGAGCCAGTGTGCTGGGTAGGGTTGGGGTGTTTGTCGTTCGTAATTTTTCAACTTCAGTAATTCTTTTACGTAAATCTATGTTATTGGGTTCGACGGAAAAAGCGAACTTGCTGTTGCTCAATGTGTATTCATGAGCGCAATAAATCCGAGTATTGGTTGGCAGTTGTTTAATTTGCTGTAGTGATTGCCACATTTGTTCAGCGCTACCTTCAAATAATCGACCACAGCCTAAAGAAAACAAGGTGTCGCCACAAAATAATGCTTGGCTTTCTGCACAGTAGAAGATGATGTGGCCTGATGTGTGTCCAGGTGTAGCAATAACTTGGAGGGTTTGTTGCCCTAGTTGAATTTCGTCTTTGTGATTGACGGTAATGTCTATACCAGGAATTCGATGTTGATCAGCTTCAGCTGCGATTATTTTGCAATTAGTGAGCTGTTTTAGCTGCAGATTAGCGCCAACGTGGTCATTATGGTGATGAGTGTTGAGAATGTAATCCAATTGGCAGCCTTGTTGGTTTAAGGCTGTAATTACCGGTTCTGCGATAGCGGGATCAACTACCGCTGTTTTGCCGCTGATTGGCTCGTGAAGCAGATAAATGTAATTATCTGTCAGAACCGGTAACTGTAGAATTTCCAGCATTGCGATTTAGCTTACTACTTTCTCAATTTTGGTCAAAATTCCTTTAGTGTCGAGACCACAAATTTCCAACAACTGTTCGCGACTGCCTTGTTCAACGAAGCGGTCAGGTAATCCGATGTTTAAAACCGGCATCAAAATCGAGTTGGCTTGTAAAAACTCACTCACAGCCGCGCCAGCACCACCGGGGATGACATTTTCTTCGATGGTGACAAATACATCATGAGTTTTCGCCAATTCCAGAATCAGAGTTTGATCTAAAGGTTTGATAAAGCGCATATTAACGACGGTGGCGCCTAACTGCTTACCGGCTTCGAGTGCAGGCGTTACCATGCTACCCCAAGCCAAAATTGCAATGCGACTGCCTTGATGACGAATTTCTGCCTTACCAATTTCTAATTCGGTTAACGCTGGATCAATCACTGACCCCGGGCCTTTGCCACGCGGATAACGCACCGAAGCAGGGCCTTTGTGTTTAAAGCCGGTGGTTAGCATCTGACGGCATTCGTTCTCATCCGCTGGCGCCATAATTAGCATATTTGGAATACAACGCATGTAGCTGTAATCAAAACTGCCGGCATGAGTTGGACCATCAGGACCGACTAAGCCAGCGCGATCTAAAGCAAACAAAACATCCAAATCTTGCAAAGCCACATCATGAATTAACTGATCATAAGCGCGTTGCAAAAAGGTCGAATAAATCGCTACAACCGGTTTTGCACCCTGACAGGCTTGACCCGCAGCCAAAGTTACCGCATGTTGTTCAGCAATTGCCACGTCAAAATAACGTTTTGGAAAGCGTTGCGAAAACTCCACCAAACCTGAACCTTCGCGCATAGCCGGTGTAATACCTAATAAGCGCTCATCCTGTTCAGCCATATCACACAGCCAACGACCAAACACTTCGGTATAAGTTGGATGTGGGGAAGGTGCCGCTTTTGGCAAACTGTCTTTGCTTGGATCAAAAGCCGGTACGCCATGATAGGCCAGCGGATCTTTTTCAGCGGGCGCGTAACCTTTGCCTTTTTTAGTGACGATATGCAAAAACAGAGGGCCTGAAAGGTCCTTTAAGTTTTCCAAGGTTTCGACCAGCATATCGACATCATGACCATCAATCGGGCCAAAATAATTAAAGCCTAATTCTTCAAACAAGGTGCCAGGTACAATCATGCCTTTGACGTGTTCCTCGGTTTTACGCGCCAATTCCCAAACGCTTGGCATTTTGCTCAAGGCTTTTTTGCTTTCTTCACGGACAGAAGAATAGAATTTGCTCGATAAGACTTTGGTTAGATAATTATTCATCGCACCGACAGGGGGCGAGATCGACATTTCGTTATCGTTCAAAATCACCAATAAATTGGCATTGACATCACCGGCATGATTCATGGCTTCAAATGCCATGCCACCGGTAATACTGCCGTCACCAATAATTGCCACCATGCGTTTATCTTCGCCGCGCAGCTGTGAGGCAATCGCCATGCCTAAAGCCGCACTAATTGAGGTGCTGGAATGACCGACGCCAAAGGCATCGTATTCACTTTCATCGCGTGAAGGGAAAGCTGACACGCCGCCTAAGGTACGAATGGTAGGCATCCGTTCTTTGCGACCGGTCAAGATTTTATGCGGATAAGCCTGATGACCGACATCCCACACCAACTGATCGATAGGGGTGTTAAACACATAATGCAAAGCGACGGTGAGCTCTACAGTGCCTAAACCGGCTGAGAAGTGGCCGCCGGAAATGCTGACTGTGTGAGTCAAATAATTACGCAACTCCGTCGACAATTGAAGTAGCTGGTCTTTGGATAACGCGCGGACGTCAGCAGGACTGTTGATCGTGTTTAGAAGTGGAAATGTGGAGGAAAGTGTCATGTTGTTTTAGTTCCTTCAAGTTACCGAGGCGGTAAGTGCTGTTGATCAATGAGAGCGTTCAATGATGTACAGCGATAAATCGCGTAGTAAATCGGCTTCACTGCCAAAACTGCTCAGACTGGCAACTGCTTGTTCGTGCAATTCCAGTGCTTTTTGTTTTGCGCCAGCCATCCCTAACAAAGCTGGGTAGGTCGGTTTGTCGTTATCGGTATCTTTGCCTTGGGTTTTGCCTAAGGTTGCGGTGTCGCTTTCAATATCGAGAATGTCGTCTTTAACTTGGAACGATAAGCCAATGCATTTTGCGTAATGGTCTAGTTGTTTAGCAACGTTAGGGTCAAGATCAGGTTTAGATAATGCCGCCAAGTTAACGCTGGCACGAATTAATGCACCGGTTTTATGGATATGCATGTTTTCTAATTCAGGCAAGCTCAATTGGGTGCCGACCGACGCTAAGTCAATCGCTTGGCCACCGACCATGCCTTGTGAACCGCTGGCTCTGGTAAGGGTGCTAATCATTTTTAGACGCGCAATCGCGTCGACTTTGATGCTTGGGTCGTTGGCTAATACTTCAAATGCCAATGCTTGCAAAGCGTCACCAGCCAAAATCGCGGTCGCCTCATCAAACGCTTTATGACAAGTTGGTTTGCCGCGACGTAAGTCATCGTTATCCATTGCCGGAAGATCGTCGTGGATTAGTGAGTAAACGTGGATAAATTCCACAGCACAAGCCTGTGCATCTAAGACTTCTTCATTTAAACCTAATGCTTTGCCTGTTGCATAAGTCAATAAAGGTCTGGTGCGTTTGCCGCCATCTAATACGGTGTAGCGCATTGCTTGATGCAAAGTTTGTGGCAAAATGTTTTCGGCGGGTAAACGGGCATCTAAAGCGCGTTCAACACGATTTTGGCAGTCGCTAAGATAGGTTTTTAAGTTACTCATTGGTAAATGGCTCCAAAGTTTGTTGACCGTTCTTTTCTAATAGAATTTGAACTTTTTGTTCAGCTTCTTGTAAGGCTTGCTGACAGGTTCGGGTTAACTTAATCCCGCGTTCAAAAGCTTTTAAGGATTCCTCGAGCGAAATATCGCCTTGTTCCATTTGCTCGACTAATTTTTCGAGTTCGTCCATTGAGTCTTCAAACAAAGACGCGGTTTTTTTTCTCGACATAAATTCAAGGCGGGGTGTTGAAAAAATGACCTAGCATTATAGTATGAAATTGCTATGGACTATAAAAAGCAGCCACAATTTGATGTGGCTACTGATTTTTAATGTCAATTTACCGAGGTGTAATTCGAGAAATTCCCACGGCTTCTCGCAAAATTTGTATAAATGGTGAGCTAATCGCGCGGGCTTTTTCTGCGCCTTCTTGTAGTTGTTGTTCTATATGCTCAGGAGCGCCGAGTAAAGCTTCATAGCGTTCACGCGCTGGGGCAATTTCAGTGTTAATTTTTTCAAATAACACCTGTTTCATTTCCCCCCAAGCAATACCTTCGGCATAGCGGGTACGCATTTCTTCGACTTCGTTATTGGATGCAAAGGCTTGGTAAATCCCAAACAACGTGCAATCAGTTGGGTCTTTTGGTTCACCTGGTTCTAGGGAATTGGTTTTGATTTTGTTGATTAGTTTGCGGAGTTTTTTCTCAGGCTCAAACAATGGAATGGTGTTGTTATAGC
>JBEGMT010000262.1:0-10541 GCA_041182925.1 Pseudomonadota bacterium
GTTCGGTACCTGGGATTTGGGTGGGTAGCCATTTAAGTGCCAAAATCCCTGAAGCTTTTTTACGCCCTGTATTGGCTACTTTGTTGTTGGTGATAGGTCTTAAATTTGTATTGCAATAATGTTTTTTAGTTTAAGTGTTAAGATTTAACAATCAGACTTTGGTAAACAAAACTTGAAATGTTTCAATAGCGTGGTAACTTAATTACTTTAGACATAATAATAATTACCTTTTAAGGGGAGACCTCATATGAGCACTGAAAACATCAACGAAACTGAAGAATCTACTGTTACTGAAGCATCAGCGCCTGAAGTAACTGAACAAGCGACTGCTGAAAATGCAGTTGGGAATGTTGTGGCTAACGTTTTAGCGCTGAGAGAGTCTAATCCTAAAGTTTTTTACGGCGGTTTAGGTGGTTTGGTCTTACTATTGTTAGTATTGCTAATGGGGGGGGGCTCAGATGCAAAATTGGTCGCTCATCAGGCAAAACCGATTGTTGTTGGTCAAAGTTATGTTTTGAAAGGTGCCAATGCCTACGACCCAAACGCGACTATTCGATTAGTTAGCGTTCCAGGCTCAATGGCTGCTTATGATGATACTGAAGAGAATGATCGCGAAGGTTCTTGCAAACACATCGCAGAAGGTACGCCCGTTAAATTGATCCAAGCTCAAGATGCTTATGGCAAAAAAGACGTGTTTGCTGAAGTTGAAATGACTAGTGGCGAGTGTGAAGGTAAAAGAGGCTGGGCCCTTTCGGTAAATTTACAATAAAAAAGTTGACAGAATATTCTTATCGATTATAATAGACGGATATTCAGTTACGCGGGAATAGCTCAGTGGTAGAGCACAACCTTGCCAAGGTTGGGGTCGCGAGTTCGAGCCTCGTTTCCCGCTCCAATTTAAAAAAGCCGCGAATTTCGCGGCTTTTTTATTTATTAAGTTTAGGGCTGCGTAGCAAAATGGTTATGCAGCGGCCTGCAAAGCCGTATACATCGGTTCGATTCCGATCGCAGCCTCCATCTAAGTTTTAAGATATTTTGAAACCCGTAAGTTATCGCTTAGCGGGTTTTTTATTGTCCAATGAAAATTAAAGCCAAGTAATAAGTTTTGCAATAACTTACCCAAACAAAAAAGCCGCGATATTCGCGGCTTTTTTGTTGCTCTAAGCCTTTAAAATTTAAAGACTAAGCACCAATCAACTTCAACTCAGCCTCACGATATTTCGCGCTGCATTGTTGGCTAACTTCATCCGGTAACTTCGGACCCGGTGCTGTTTTATTCCAATCCAAGGTTTCCAGATAATCACGTAGATATTGTTTATCAAAACTGGGTGGGCTGATACCGACTTGGTATTGTTCAACTGGCCAGAACCTTGATGAATCAGGGGTTAGCGCTTCATCAATCAGGTATAAAGTGCCTGCATCATCTAAACCAAATTCAAATTTAGTATCGGCAATGATAATGCCGCGTTCACGGGCATATTCGGCAGCGGTTGTGTAAAGTTGGATACTGACATCACGCACTTTCGCGGCGATTTCTTCACCCATTAATGCCACGGTGTCTGCATAAGTGATGTTTTCGTCATGGGTGCCAACTTCGGCTTTGCTCGACGGTGTGTAAATCGCTTGGGGTAATTGTTGGGCTTGTTGCAGGCCACTAGGTAATTCAATGCCGCAGACTTTGCCGTTAGTTTGATAATCTTTCCAGCCAGAGCCGATTAAATAACCACGAACGATGGCTTCTACCGGCAATGGCTTTAAGCGTTTAACAATAATCGCGCGGCCTTCAACTTGCTGGCGCAAGTTTTCATCAGGTATCACATCAGCCAAAGTTAAATCGTTACTCAAGTGATTAGGAATCACATTTTGCATTTTGTTAAACCAAAAATTTGAAACTCGGGTTAAGACTTGGCCTTTGCCTGGAATTGGGTCGGGCATAATCACATCAAATGCCGACATTCTGTCGCTAGTGACAATCAATAAATGTTGATCGTCAATCTCGTACATATCGCGAACTTTGCCGCGTCCAAGTAGTTTTAAATGAGGGAGAGATGATTCGTAAAGCGCGGCAGGAGCTGTCATTGTTACGTTTATTGATGAGTGAAAGATAAGGAATTTTATCATTAGCATGGGTTTAGATGGCATAAACCGTGCTGACAAGGATTTTAAACAGTAAAAAATCCCTCCACAGTTAATGTGGAGGGTAAAGAAGCCACTTAAAAAGTTAGCTTAACAACGAGGAGATACAGCAGAAAATTAGCTTATTTGCCGATTTGAAACGGAAGATCAAGCTTTAAACGAGTCATTAAAATCAAGATTGCTAGAAACAGTGGCAGCACCGAATAGCAACGTGGAGATAATGAATTCACCAGACATAAAACCAAATAGGCCAACAGTAAAGGATAAGCCTGTGAAAATATCGCGGTATAAATTGTTTGATTTGTTCATGGTTGCCCCCTAGACTGAATTCAGTCGCTTAAATGTAGACGACTTAACTATAGCGGCTATTTTTCTATTTACAATACAGTGTTTTGTGGATGATTTGTTTCTTTATTGGAAATAATTGTGACATAAGGTTGTCATATTAAGCTGATAGCGAATCAGGCGAGGCTGGCTAACAAGCTGTCTATATGATGTTTTGGTAGCTTGAGGCGAGTAATGACGGTATCTGAAAAGTCTTGAGCAATAATGCTACCGTCGAGCTTTTTTAAATGATATTCCAACGCTTGCAGCTGATTGTAGTTGAGGTGGAGTTTTAGCTCGGCCATTTCGATATGCTCAACAATCTCTGCATAATCAATCACTTGCTTAGCCAGATTGCTATAAGCGCGAGTCAAACCACCCGCGCCCAGTTTCACACCGCCAAAGTAGCGAATCACCGCTACCACCAAGTTAATTAACTGCTTACCTTCTAAATGCTGAAAAATCGGTTTGCCTGCGGTGCCACTGGGTTCGCCGGCATCGTTAAAGCGGCAAACCAAACCATCCGGCGATTGCACTCGATAAGCGTAAACAATATGACTGGCATTCGGATGTTGCAGATGCAGTTGTCTGATAAACAACAAGGCTTCTTGCTCATTGCTACAAGGGCTGATGTGGCCGATAAAACGCGACTTTTTAATCAGCTCCTCGGTTTCGCAAGCTTTGACAACAATTTTCACAAATAACTTAAATTTTCAATTTGCTAAACCGGGCGTTGTAATCTTCCAGCTTTAACGCACCGCTGACGCCTTCACGCTGATGTGACGCAGAGAAAAAGTAAGTGCGCGGTAATTCGCTATACCAGCTTGGGTCGATTTCGTAACGCAATTTTTGCGCGTTATCGTTCGCAAATACCCAGTTTTCGACATCGGCCAAATGGTATTTTTCCATTAACTTTTGAATATCACCGCTCGCTGATTGTTCATCCGTTGACAGCATGACAATTTTTAGCTCAGGACGATTTTTGTGAATGCTACTCAATAATTCCATGTCTTTAATACAAGTTGAACAATCCAACGACCAAATCACCAACATAAAGGCTTGATTGTTTTTCTCGGTCAAAATTTGCTGATAACTGCCAGAATCAAAGCCTCTAATCGTTTTGGTTTCGGCAAAGCTGAGTTGGCTGGCGATAATCAATAAGGCGGCGCTTAAAATACGAGTCATGTTCATCTGAAAAACCTCGGTTACAAAAGGCTGTTAATAGCCGGAAAATGTTGGAGTAAATGCTGTCTAAATTGCTCAATTTGCTCTGCATCATTACGTTGTTGACGATCAATCGTCACCGCAATATCGCCGACCACCTGCATCGGCGAGGCTGATAAAAATACCAACCTATCCGCTAAAGCAATCGCTTCGCGCAAATCGTGTGTCACAAATAACACGGTATGTGGTCGTTGCAGCCAAAGATTTTGCAATGAATTTCTAATCTGCCGCGCAGTGGGTGCATCCAGTGATACAAACGGCTCATCCATCAACAAAATGTCGGGATTAATCGCAAAAGCACGAATAATCGACACTCGGCGCTGCATTCCCAACGATAAACGTTGAGGATAAACGGCTTGCACATCGGCTAATTGCATTTCTGCCAACAAACTATCAATTAATTGAGCGGGCGGCGTTTGCTCAAACACCAGCTCGATATTCTCGCGAACCGTATGCCAAGGCAATAAGCGCGGATTTTGAAACACATAACCAATCTGCGGCTGTCTAGCTTGTTCGGTTAAAGTAATTTGACCTTGAAACTGCGAATCAAGCCCTGCAATGATATTCAACAACGTGGTTTTGCCACAGCCGGAAGGCCCGACTAAACAAACAAATTGATTCAGTTCAATTTTGAGTTGCAAATCGGCAATCGCACAATGCTGACGGCCATCGGCATTAAAGGTTTTATTAGCAATATTAATATCAATGCTACTCATCGCCGCCACCGTTGGGCTTTTTTATCCAAAGGTTTCAATAACAGCACTTCAATCAACTGAATCACCGCCACAAACGCTATCGTATAAGCCAGCAGACTGGCGACATCAAATAATTGGAAAAATAAGTGCAATTGATAGCCCATGCCATTACTGCGCCCCAATAATTCAACCACTAAAATAATTTTCCAGATTAACGCCAAACCAGAACGCGTCGCCGCCATCACAAACGGATGCAATTGCGGCCAAATCACATGCACAAAGGTTTTGCGTCGGCTAAACCGATAGCTTTGCGCCATTTCCAATAAGTCTTGATTTAAAGTGCGAGTGCCTTCGCGGATCGTGACAATCACATTCGGCAGCTTATTAATTACCACTGCCAAAATTGCCGCCCACTCAATCAAACCAAACCAGACATAGCAAAGAATAATCGTCACTAACGCCGGTACATTTAAAAAAATCACCAGCCAGTTGTCGAAAAAAGCATCCAAGGTTTTATGTCTACCCAATAACACGCCAATCCCACAGCCCAACAACATGGCAATGGTAAAGCTGCTGATTAAACGCAATAAAGTCGCGCCCAAATGGTAGGGCAGTTCGCCAGAGGCTATTGCTTGCCACAATACTGTGGCGACTTTAATTGGTGTCGGTAAAGTATTGCTATGTAACAGCGTGGCTGCCAATTGCCACAGCGCCACTAGCAGCAATAAAGATAACGCTGCTAGGGTTTGATGATGACGCAGAAATCGACTGAACATTAATCAGCCGACCAAAAAGTACCTGCTTGCAGTTGTCCGCTTTTGCCGGTCAGTTTGTTATCGCCGAGTTTGCTTAAAAAACCATACACGGTTTCAGCGGCTTTTTGATTCGCCACGCCCCAGTTAGCAACACGACCTTGGCAATAGCGCTGTCTAATCAATTGTTGGCTAGCTGGATCGTCGGTTTCTGTTAAAGCGAGGATTTGCTGCCAAGCCGCATCGTCGTTACACAATTTGTCACGAGCAATATGGGTGGTGGTTAAGAACTGTTGTAACGCGGCTTTATGCTGATTAGCCCAGCTTTGTTTGAACACATAACCCAAGCTAGGCACTGATGATTTCACCCCTAATTGGCTAATAATCTGTTCACCGCTTAATAATTGTTGATAGCCTTCAGCTTCTAAACGGGCGGCAAATTGCCAATAAGTTAAAACCGCATCAATGCGTTTGCTGGTTAATTGTTGATTCAGCAACGGCGGTGCGGCAAAGACTTTTTCGACGGATTGATTCAAATCAATGCCTTGTTGCAAACCCAAGGC
This sequence comes from Pseudomonadota bacterium, assembly GCA_041182925.1. Classification (GTDB taxonomy): domain Bacteria; phylum Pseudomonadota; class Gammaproteobacteria; order Methylococcales; family Methylomonadaceae; genus Methylomonas. Next base: position 5,695 of record JBEGMT010000262.1, read on the forward strand.
TTGCAGCAATAACCAGTTTTTATCCAACTCGCCACCGGCAATCCCCAGTTTTTTGCCTTTAAGGTCAGCCAGCGATTTGATATTGCTATCAGCCGCGACCAGCAAACCGCCAGCGCTGTTAGAAAATGGCGTAAAGCTGTAATCGCTGCCTTCAGCGCGCATACTCGATACCCAAATCCAGTCAGACACAATCATATCGACGCTACCCGATTGCAACGCCACTTTGCCCGATTGTTGATTGGCTAAGGTCGTGGTTTCGATAGCAAAGTCCTGATTTTCAAGTAAATGATGATTTTGAATCGCCGCCAACTCCCAAGCCAGCGTTCCCGACGCCATCACGCCTAAATGAATTACGGTTTTTTCGCCAGCCATACCAAGATTTGAGCACAGCGCACTAAATACAAATAACAGGGTTTTATAATTCATGGTCCAGTCCGTAGCCGCTAAAGATTAAAAGCTTAATTTTAACGCAGGGATTGGGGATTGGAGAATGTTTGTGGTTTTGGGGATTGATTAGCTAATCAGTGTTAATAACGATATTGCACATCACATTCGCCAGTTAAACGATTGCCTATCGAATTATCAATGCTCAAATTGGGGTTAACATCCATCCCACAATCGACATTTAAAGGTCGTTTTTTTGATTTTTTGCCAGCCAGCTGTTGGGGATCGGCTTTTTTTGGGGTTTGGAATAATTGCTCGGTATCAATCTCATCTAGCCATTGATTATCAGGAATCCTTAAATCTAATTCGGCATGGTATTCAGGGATTTCTTCAAACACGACTTCAGGCTCTGGGGGAGGTGATTTTCTTTTTTTAGCTTCGCTGTTTAGGCTAAACAATAGCAGTAAACCAGCCAGTAAGACACGGCTTTTACTTGGTTTGGTAGTCAGTTGTAAAGAATTAGAATGGCTCATATTGACTCTCACGCTGTAACCCCTTTGGCTTTAGGGTACTTAGATATTTGGAAAAATTCAATTGCTTGCCTAGCTTTTATCAGAAAATACTTTAACCCCTAGCTGTCATGTAACCGCTGCTGTAATTGGCTGTGGTACCATCTTCATTCCGATTTTTTCCAAAAACTTATGACCCATTTGCCGAAAAACCCTCAGCTCATCGATCGCTTTGGACGGACTGTTAATTACCTGCGGGTATCGATTACCGATCGCTGTGATTTCCGGTGCCTATATTGTATGGCCGAAGACATGGTGTTTTTACCGCGTGGACAAATTTTAAGTTTGGAAGAAATCCATTTCATCAGCCAAGCCTTTGTTGAACTCGGTGTCAGTAAAATTCGCATTACTGGTGGTGAGCCTCTAGTACGTAATGGTGCCTTAGGTTTGTTACAGCAATTAGGTCAATTATCTGGCCTTGACGAATTAGTCATCACTACTAATGGTTCGCAATTAGCCAACATAGCAACCGAAATTAAAGCCGCAGGTGTTAAGCGGATTAACATTAGCTTGGATACTTTAGACGCTGATAAATTCAAACAATTAACCCGCACCGGCGAGTTAGCGCAAGTGCTAAAAGGCATTGATGCCGCCATCGCAGCCGATTTCCAGCGGATTAAAATCAATGCTGTAATCTTAAAAAATCGCAATCATCAAGAAGTCGCTGATTTAGTGCAATTTGCAGTTGATAAAGCCATTGATATTAGCTTTATCGAAGAAATGCCATTAGGCGTGGTTGATCAACACAATCGCGCTGAAGCTTACTATCCTAGTCATTTAATTAAACAAGATTTGCAACAACGCTTTGATTTAGTGCCAATTGCCGACAAAACCGGCGGCCCATCGGATTATTGCCAAGTGGCTGGCACGCAAACCCGAGTGGGTTTTATCTCGCCACACAGCGCCAATTTTTGCGGCAATTGTAATCGGGTGCGATTGACTGCCGAAGGCCGATTATTACTGTGTTTAGGTAATGAACATTCGGTCGATTTAAAAGCCATCGTTCGTCAATATCCCAACGACAGAGATAGATTAAAACAAGCGATTATTGAAGCGATGCAAATTAAGCCAGAACGTCACTATTTCGATCTTAACGAGCAACCGATTATCATGCGCCACATGAACGCTACCGGTGGTTAAAAGGAGGAAAAAAATCATGTCAAATAGCAAAGCCCAACAAATTGTCGCCGAAGCTCGACGTAACAAAGAAGAACGCGAAAAAGGCTATAGAGAACAAGCTTTAAAGCTCTATCCTTGGATTTGCGGACGTTGTACGCGCGAATTTGATTTAAAAAATCTGCGTGAATTGACTGTCCATCACGTTGACCACAATCACGACAACAACCCTAGCGACGGCAGTAATTGGGAGTTATTGTGCGTCTATTGCCACGACAATGAACATCAGCGTTTTGAAGAGCAAATTCGCTACGGTGGCAAAGCGGCTTCGGAAGCCAAATCCGGCGGCGGTACCTTTAACCCGTTTGCCGATCTTAAAAGCCTGATGCAAAACAAATAATGCAAAAGTGCCGCTGGGCGTTGGCGAGTGCTAACGAAGCGCATTATCACGATACAGAATGGGGCGTTCCGCTTCATGATGATAGGCAATTATTTGAATTTTTGATCTTGGAAGGTGCCCAAGCCGGATTAAGTTGGCGCACCATTCTTGATAAACGTCCCGCTTATCGATTAGCGTTTGATGATTTCGATCCTGCCATCGTGGCCAATTACGACGCCCAAAAATTACAAAGCTTGTTGGAAAATCCTGGCATTGTCAGAAACAAGCTAAAACTGCAGTCAGCTATCCTTAACGCCCAAGCCTTTCTCAAAATCCAACAGCAATTTGCCAGTTTTGATGCTTATCTCTGGCAATTTGTCGATGGCAAACCGATTCAAAACAATTGGCAAGCTCACGATCAGCTTCCCGCTTTTACGCCAGTTTCCGAACAACTGAGTCGTGATTTACAACAACGTGGCTTTAAATTCGTTGGTAAAACCATTTGTTATGCCTATATGCAAGCAGTTGGTATGGTTAATGATCACACCATTGATTGTTTCCGGCATCATTGTGTTTAAGTGTAATCACGGATAAGAAAAGAAATCCAAACCTGTGATGTTGGTTAAAATGTTGTCAGTTTTAGCCTGAATGCTTACCGACCACTTTTATCATAATAGCCGTGACTAATTTATTTCCAATTCCTCAAAATCACCCACAACGCTTTGTATTACATAACGAAGTTCACGCCAGAGCGTCATCAATCCTCAGTTTGCCGGTACGAGCTAGTTATTTGGCGCTTTCCTTGTCGAGTGAAGAAAAAGCCCTTGAACGTCAGCATTTGATTACCCTATGTGAACGGTTTGCTACCGCGCCACCGGATAATGAAACCGATCACTTTAGTGCGCAATTTGATTCGTTTCAGATGAGTTGGGAGCAACACGGCGAATTTAGTGCTTATACCTTTTATGCCTATGACGCCACACAAGCGCCTTTTTCTGAGCCAGCATTAAAAAAAGTCCCTGTTGATTGGCTGTCGCAAATTAGCGGTAAAGTCATTGTAGCTGCTCATGCCAGCGTGGTGTCTGCGGCAGAGATTAATTACAGCGATGAAATGGATTTATCACCGCTATCGGCTTATTTCTCTAGCAATCCGATTGTGGGTTCTAAAGTCAGTGGTGGTGCGGCTTCGGTGTTCACCGATTTTCGGATTCATGTTGATGGCTTTAGCCGTTTCTTGGTGATCAACCACACTTTAAAAACTGCGCAAGCAGGGCGTTTGTTACATCGTTTGTTTGATATTGAAATTTATCGGGTGATGGCGTTAATGGCATTCCCGATTGCCCGTAAGTTGTATCCCGAACTTAAAAAAGCCGATCGTCAGCTTTATACCATCACTAATTCAATGACCCAGACCGACAATGATGATGCTAAATTGTTGGATGAATTAACTGCTTTGGCAGCAGAAGTTGAAAACCATATTTCTACTCATCATTTTCGCTTTGCCGCAGCTAGTGCCTATTATCAATTGGTAGGCCAGCGTCTGGAAGATTTACGGGAAGTGCGGATTCAAGGTATTCAAACCTTGGGTGAATTCACCAAACGCCGTTTGGAACCAGCGATGAATACTTGTAGTTCCATATCACATCGTTTCACGTTAATTTCCGAACGGGTGAGTAATGCCAGCCAGTTATTACGCACTAAGGTTGATATTTTGATTGAGCGTCAAAACCAGGCTTTGTTATCGTCGATGGCCTTACGCGCCAAAATGCAATTACGGATGCAAGAAATGGTGGAAGGTATTTCGATGGTAGCTATTACCTATTACGCTGCTAGTCTGGTCGGTAAAATTGCCGAAACGTTGCACGGTTTAGGTTGGGCTGTCGAGCCTGAAATTGTTGAAGGTGCAGCCATTCCATTGATTTTGGTCATCATTGCAATTAACGCCAAACGTATTCATAAAATTATTGCCAATACTACCGAATAAGATTTGTTGGCTAAGCAGGATAAGTAATTGCAGGATTTATGATGGTTGAGTATGATTGAAAATGAAGCTGATTAATTTTAAAAATTTATTTCGGCTAATGTGGCTATTTATTGATCTAGATCAATAAATGGTTTTTTAAATATTTTTTTGGAAGTTGTTATATGTTTCCTGAATACCGTGATTTGATTTCAGAATTAAAAACCACTGATCATCATTTTCTAAAATTGTTTGATAAACATAATGAGTTAGATCAAAAAATCAAAAATCTTGAGGCTCATATCGAGTCAGGCACGCATGAAGAAATTGAGGATTTAAAGAAAGAAAAACTGTTATTGAAAGATCAACTTTACGTCATTCTTAAAAAAGCAAGTGCCTGATATTTGATGTAAAAAGTTGGGTTATGGCGAATGCCTAA
>JBEGMT010000263.1:0-6841 GCA_041182925.1 Pseudomonadota bacterium
AACTCTGACATATCGATGCGTATCATCGCTTCGTCGGTGTCGAACATGAAATTAGCCAAGGCTTTGCATAGCTCAGTTTTACCAACACCCGTAGGGCCTAAAAACAGGAACGAACCGTTGGGCCGATTAGGGTCGGATAAGCCGGCCCGAGAACGACGAATCGCGTTACTGACCGCTTTTAAGGCTTCAGTTTGCCCAATCACTCGGTTGCCTAATTCTTGTTCCATGCGTAACAGTTTTTCGCGTTCGCCTTCCATCATTTTTGAAACTGGAATCCCGGTCCATTTCGATACCACTTCGGCAATTTCTTCCTCGGTGACTTTGCTACGTAGCAAAGTGGTTTCTTGAGTTTCGGCTTGATTTGCCGCTTCTAGCTGTTTTTCTAAGCTAGGAATCGTGCCGTATTGCAGCTCCGACATGCGGGTGTAATCTTGGTTACGGCCTGCTGCTTCCAGCTCTAAACGGGCATGTTCGAGTTTTTCTTTGATGCTGGCCGCGCCTTGTAAGGAGGCTTTTTCAGCCTTCCAGATTTCTTCTAAATCAGAATATTCTTTTTCCAGTTCGGCAATTTCGACTTCCAAAATGCTCAAGCGTTTTTTAGAGGCGGCATCTTTTTCATTTTTCATTGCCTCGCGCTCGATTTTTAGCTGAATCAAACGTCTGTCCAATTTGTCCATCGATTCCGGTTTGGAATCCATTTCCATCCGAATTCGGCTGGCGGCTTCGTCGATTAAATCAATCGCTTTGTCCGGCAATTGGCGGTCGGTAATGTAGCGGTGCGACAAGGTGGCGGCAGCGACGATAGCAGGATCGGTAATATCGACACTGTGATGGATTTCGTAGCGTTCTTTTAGGCCACGCAAAATTGCCACGGTATCTTCAACCGTTGGCTCATCAACCAAGACTTTTTGGAAACGGCGTTCCAGCGCGGCGTCTTTTTCGATGTATTGGCGATATTCATCCAAAGTGGTGGCACCAACGCAATGCAATTCGCCACGAGCCAAAGCCGGTTTCAACATATTGCCCGCATCCATCGCGCCTTCGGCTTTACCTGCGCCAACCATGGTGTGTAGCTCGTCGATGAACAAAATCACTTGGCCTTCTTGCTTGGCAACGTCGTTGAGCACTGCTTTTAAACGCTCTTCAAACTCGCCACGAAATTTAGCGCCGGCAATTAAAGCCGCCATGTCTAAAGACAATAGCTGTTTGCCTTTGATACCTTCCGGCACTTCGCCGTTAACAATCCGTTGCGCTAAGCCTTCGACAATCGCAGTTTTACCGACACCGGGTTCGCCGATTAATACCGGATTGTTTTTGGTACGGCGTTGTAAGACTTGAATGGTGCGGCGGATTTCGTCATCGCGACCAATCACTGGATCAAGCTTGCCTTGTTCGGCGCGTTCGGTGAGATTAATGGTGTATTTTTTTAGGGCTTGGCGTTGGTCTTCGGCATTGGCATCGCTGACGTTTTGACCGCCGCGCAGTTTGTCAATCGCTCGTTCAACTTCTTGGCTATTGACGCCAGCGTTTTTTAACAGGCTTTGCAATGTTCCGCGATTTTCTAATGCCGCCAGTAAAAATAATTCGCTGGAGATAAAGGCATCTTGGCGTTTTTGTGCCAGTTTGTCAGTCAGATTCAAGACTCGGTTTAATTCATTGGAAATTTGCACATCGCCGCCCGCACCGGAAACCGATGCCAAACGGTCAATCTCTTCAATTAAACTATTACGCAAACTATTTACTTGAACCCCAGCTTGCATCAATAAGGGGCGAATACTACCGCCATCTTGATCCAGCAAAGCCAACATCACATGCAATGGCTCAATGAATTGATGGTCTTTACCCAACGCCATACTCTGCGCATCGGCCAAGGCTTGTTGAAATTTGCTGGTTAATTTATCCATTCGCATAGTGCGTACCTCGTTGGAAATTTTCTATAAGTTATTGCTGATATGGGGAGTTTGTGGAGTTTTTCAAGCGGTGATTGTTTGGTAACAGTGGGGTTTTAGTCTGTACTCTAGCCCTGATAACCATTAATCAGTACAATGAGTGCCGCTCAAATCCCAGTAATTAGGTTTTTTTGAGTGTTTTTAGTTTTAATTTGTAGGAGTTTTTTGAATGGCAACAGGCACTGTAAAGTGGTTTAACAACACAAAAGGGTTTGGATTTATCGAGTCTGCCGATGGTGGTGATGATGTATTTGTACATCACTCGGTTATTTTGGGAGAAGGCTTCAAAACCTTAATGCCTGGTCAGTCAGTTCAGTTTGATGTTGAATCTGGTCCGAAAGGCTTGACTGCTACAAACGTGTCACCTAAATAAAAATTAAGTTTGTTTGGGTGAAAAAAGGCGCTTGTTTCAAGCGCCTTTTTTTATACCTAAGGTATTGTCATTTTAGCTCGGTATAATGAAGTTTACTTAGTAAATAGGAGTTAGATCATGGCACGCGATTTTTCCTCGTTAAAACAGTTGGATACACCGGTTAAGGTGTTGTTTACCGGCTATCTATCTACGGTAGCAGTCGGTTATTTAATGGCTCTGATTCAAATCTTGTTTACTCACGGTATGGCCGATGGCAAGTTTGGTTTGTCGATTGACGATATTGTTTATAGCTATTACGGCAACCGTTCCGGTTCGGTAATCGAAACCCAGCTCAATGGTTCGATGAAAGAAAATGCCTCTGAACAAGAGCGGTTTTTGATTATGCAATGGGTACGTGATGGTGCCGATCAAGCTGATTATGCCAAATCGGGTGTGCAAGCCGTTATTGAACAGCGTTGCGTGACGTGTCACAACAAAGATGCGTCGATTCCCAATTTTAGTGATTTTAATGTCATCAAAGAGTTAGCCAAGGAAGATAATGGCGCTACTTTTAGCTCTTTAACTCGGGTGTCGCATATTCATTTATTCGGTATCAGCTTTATTTTTATGTTCGTCGGGCTGATTTTTAGCTTTGCCGAAACCAGCACCACTAAATACAAATCGATTGCGATAGGGATGCCGTATATCTTTCTATTAGTCGATATTTTGTCTTGGTGGTTAACCAAATTACATCCGATGTTTGCGTGGTTGGTGATTTTAGCGGGTGCAGGGATGGGGGTGTCGTTCTTCTTTATGTGGACGGTATCGATTTTGGAGATGTGGGCTTTTGATAAAGTGTTCGTGAATGCTGAGGGTGAGTATCATCCAAAATGGAGTGAGATTGTCGAAGGTAAATTTAAGCAATGGGGTGGTGAAGAAGCGGTTAATAAGGCATGGACTTTTAGCAAACAAGCCGCTGTATCTGGTTGGAGCCAAGCCTTGATTTTGTGGAAGGCTTGGTATCACAAGCTGAAAGGTTAGCATTTAGATTGAAATAGCTTAGTGACGCGTTTACCCAGCGCGACACTAGGCTGTTCTAAATAATTGAAGCTAACTAGCGACAAGCCTTGCACGATGAGAATGGTCAGGCTAATCCCGCCTAGCCAGAGTAAAAAATGATTGCTGGTGAAGGTCTCTAACGCAATTAATAAATACGGCGTTAAGCAAATCAATATCGCCATGTGAATCAAATAAGCACTGTAAGACACTTTGCCGAGCAGTCTTAAGATTGGCAAAGTTAAAAGCTGTTGTAGCCTGTTAGAGCCTAAAACCGCTAATAAAATCAAACCTGCCCCTAAGCCCGATGCCAGCCAAATGCCATCATCACCGATAAAATCCTCTAATGTTGTACTGCTGGCATAAAAGCTAAAACCGAGTAATAACAAGCTACGGCGCAAGGCGGTTTTTGCTGATAGATAAGCGCTAATTTGTAGATAGTAACGAGCAATGAGTAAACCGGCTAAAAAATGCAGTAAAAAGATCGATACATCTAAAAACAGCACCGCAAACAAGGTAAAAAACACCAGCCATTGAGTTTTTCTTGCCGCGACAATTAAACCGACCGGCAATAACATCGATAACACCAATTCGATAGTTAACGTCCAAGCCTGCGGCAATAACACCACTTCAGCCGGCAGTTTTAATAACAATCCTTCTTTCAACATCGCCAGTGGCGATAGCGGATGGCCGCGCCACATTTGCGTAATCCACTCCGTCGCGTTGAGTTGTGTAGCTAATGGTGGATGATTAACACTAAGCAGATATAACAGGGCGCTGATCATTAACACTACACAATATGGCAGCCAGATGCGAAAAATCCGTGCAATCAAAAACGTCGCTAAATCCAGATTTTGCAGATCAGGTGTCGAGCTATCGCGAAAATATTTCAGCGATAATACTAAACCGCTGAGCACAAAAAACATCGATACAGCCGCTGTACCATTCCACCAAGCATTTAGTGGCGGCGCATCCAGCCAAGCTTGGCAAACCAGGTTTTGGCAGGGTAAACCATAGGCAATCACAAAATGTTCATTAATCACGCTCAGTGCGGCAAGGCCACGAATACTGTCTAAATAGCTGATATGGGTTTTGCTTGGCGCAGTCATAAAGTTTGATGAAACATTGGTGATAAATGGTTGATATGAACCATAGGTAATTGGTTGAAATCGACTGTTTTTTGATGGAAAGACGATTTTAAGTGCAGTTTAACAGGGTTTAAAATTTGGCACGTTTTTAGCTTAATAATGTTTTTTATGTTTTTAGGGGAGTTGTGATGCGTAAAATTGTTTTTTCATTGGCTATGCTGATTCTCAGTGTCGGGCAATCGTTATCAGCTGCCGAGCTTGCCGAAGATACTGGCGCTTGGGGTCAAGTGGTGGCTGAGGGTAGTTTAAAAAGGATTGATCCTGCTTTGGAGAATGGCCGAGTTTGGTTAGAAGGGCAGAGTCGTTTTAATGGTAATTGGGATCATTGGTATCAAGGCATGGCCAGAACTGCTGTTGGTTACTCGTTGAGCGATAGAGCAACAATTTGGGCGGGTTATACTTGGTTACCGACGCAGAATATTGGTAAGCCCTATGTGTCACAACAAGACCTGTGGCCGGCGTTTCGTTATGTATTGCCGACCGATTTTGGCACCATGACCTTCAGAACCCTGTGGGAAAGCAATTTCGGTCAAGGCGATCAAGTTCGTCAGCGACCAAGGCAAATGATTAGATTGATGCATCCATTCGATTTTGAAAAACGTTTAAGTTTTATTGCTTGGGATGAGGTGTTTTATCGGGTTAACACCACTAATTGGGGTGGTAAATCCGGCTTTGATCAAAATCGGGCTTTTGCCGGTTTGGGTTGGAGTTTTAATAGCAATCTGAGAACTGAAGTCGGTTATATGAATCAGTATTTGGATATGGTTAGCGCTGCGACAGGTAAAACCTCATTGACCATGCATCATTTGGCGATGGCCTCGGTGTTTGTGAATTTTTAGGCTCGTTTGAGAAAATTCACAAATCAGGGGCTGACGCTGACTGGATAGCCTAAAGCTTGGATTTGTTCGGCAAACTGTTGGAGTTCGTTTAGTGTGGCGCTGGTGAGTTGCGTGGCTTCGGGTTGAAACGATTGCCGAGCTACGCTATAGAGCATCACATCTTTGATGTTGATCTGTTGTAGTTTCAGTTGTTTTAACAAGTCCAAATAAGCCTGTTTTTCGCTGTCAGACCAAGCGTTTTGATAATGCAACATACAGGTTTGCAGGCGAGTGGTGCATAAACTGCTGGCGATGGTTAAATGATCAATTAGCTTCGCTTGGCTTTGGCCGGTGTTATTGATGAGTTTGCGGCCTTGTTCGGTAGCGCTGTCGAGCTTGAACCATAGTTCACCACCGAAACTATTCAAAGCTTTCAAGCCGGCTTGGACATGAGTTTGGTGAATCAAGCTACCGTTACTGATTAAGACAAATTTGCTATTAGGGAAAATGCCGGCTTCGGTAGCGATAGTGCCGATTAAATTAACCGCCCGATCAAATTGTTTAAGACTGGTTGATTCGCCATTGCCAGAAATCGCGATGTCTTTAATCACTTGCTGATTAGGTTCGACGTTGAAATCGGCAAAAAAACTGCCTTGTTGAACATAGGCTAAAAACTCACGCAACTCGTGTTCGAGCCGCGCAAAATCCATTTCTGGCGCATTGCCACGCTGTAAATCAGGCACTTGGCAATAAATACAGCGCCAGTTGCAGGCATTGTTAGGATTAAAGTTAACTCCAATCGACAAACCGCCTGCCCGACGTGACATCACAGGATACAGGTATTTTAAACCGGCGATGGTGCGGTTATGGTCGGTGGTGGTGAGGATTTGAGTCATGACATTTTAGCAAGCTGAGTTCAATTCCCAGCTTGCTAGACAGGATTTAAAGACGGACTAAAACTTCGCCGCGTCCAGTTTCTGCCATATCGCCGCCATAACGCTGTACGCGGTTAAAGGCAGTGGCGCTATCAGCAAAACGGGAGTTAAGCGATTTAAACGAGGCGAACAAAATCGGTAAGAATGCCAAGGTATGTGAACCGCAGTCGTTAAAAGTGGCGGATAGTTGCGGTTGGTTCCAAAGTAACAAAGTGCCGCGGCGCATTGCGTAACCTAAGTAACGACCGGTGCTACCCATTACTGCAATGGTGCCAGCCAACATTCTTGAACCACAGTAATCGCCAGCATTGCCTTCGATTAGGATTTGGCCGCGACGCATGTGGTCGCCAGCGCGAGCGCCGACATTGCCTTTGACTAACACGGTGCCGCCTTTCATGCCTTGTTTGTTGCCCGGTAATGCACCGCCAACAAAGTCACCAGCGTTGCCAGTAATTTCGATTAAGCCATTTTTTAATTCGCAAGCAGCGTAAATGCCGACGTTGCCGTTGACGGTAATGCTGCCAGCTTTCATGCCAAGACCAAGATAAGCACCCGCGTCGCCATTGACGGTAATGCTGCCGCA
>JBEGMT010000264.1:0-4881 GCA_041182925.1 Pseudomonadota bacterium
GTTATATCCTTCTCATATTTTTCAATATAAATTCGCAGGGTAGCGCCGACGGTGCCGGTGCCCGATAAACGAAACACAATCCGTGAGCCGTTGCTGAAACCGACTCGAATCCCTTGGTTAGCGCTCACGCTATTATCGACAGGATCGGTGTAGCTAAATTCATCGGCATATTTGACTGTGTAATCGCCCCAACTTTTGCCTGGTAAGCGGCTTAATTGGCGGCGTAAGTGGTCAACAATGCCATTGGCGATGTCTAAATCAACCGCTTCGTAATCGTGGCGGCAATAAATATCGCGGCCGTATTTTTGCCAATGTTCGTGAACAATGTCGGCGACTGATTGGCGTTTGCGAGCAATTAGATTTAGCCAAAACAATACTGCCCAAAGGCCGTCTTTTTCGCGAACGTGGTTAGAGCCTGAGCCGAAACTTTCTTCACCGCAGAGGGTGATTTTGTTGGCATCTAGTAAGTTGCCGAAGAATTTCCAGCCAGTTGGGGTTTCGTAGCAAGGTAGGTTTAATGCCGCTGCTACGCGGTCAACCGCTTGGCTGGTGGGCATCGAACGCGCTACGCCGCTGATGCCTTTGGCGTAAGCCGGAATGCTGCGGGCATTGGCAGCCATAATCGCTAAGCTGTCACTAGGGGTGACGAAAATATTGGCGCCCATGATCATATTTCGGTCGCCGTCGCCGTCAGAAGCGGCACCAAAGGTGGGTGCGTTGTCGGCGAACATGATTTTCGTTAATTCGTGAGCATGTGCCATGTTGGGGTCGGGGTGTCCGCCGCCAAAGTCTTCTAAAGGTACGGCATTGAATACCGAGCCAGTTTCTGCACCAAGTACGCCTTCTAAAATCTGTTTGGCATAAGGGCCGGTGATGGCGTGCATGGCATCGAAGCGTAAATTAATCAAGCCGGCGGCAATGCTTTGTTTGATTAGGTCGAAATCAAAAATTTTCGCCATCAGTTCAGCGTAGTCGGCAACCGAATCAATAATGCGAATTTTTAGGTGATTAATGTTTAATTCGCCTACACAGTCCAAATCAACGTCGTCGATTTCGGCGATTTGGTAGCTGCTGATGGTTTTGGTGTTTAGATATAGCGCATCGGTAAATTTTTCAGGGGCTGGTCCGCCGTTGCTGACGTTGTATTTGATGCCGAAATCTTCATCGGGGCCGCCGGGGTTGTGACTTGCAGACAAGACGATGCCGCCAAAGGCTTGATATTTACGGATGATATTCGAGGCGGCGGGCGTGGAAAGTAAGCCACCTTGACCGATAATCAGTTCGCCAAAGCCATTAGCTGCGGCCATTTTGATGATGATTTGAATCGCTTGGCGGTTAAAGTAACGACCATCACCGCCCAAAACTAGGGTTTTGCCTTGAAAATCCTCCAAACTATTAAAGATAGATTGAACGAAATTTTCTAAGTACCCAGGTTGTTGAAAGACTTTTACTTTTTTTCTTAAACCAGATGTGCCTGGTTTTTGATCATCATAGGGTGTGGTGTTGTAGGTTTTTGTTTGCATGTTTTACCCTTAATGCGACAATTGTAAATGGTTAAATTACACTAAAACTTTGATTATTTATAGGTTCTTATGACACGGAAAATTATGTTGCGCGTTTTGTGGTTGAGTTTTTTAGTATTGCCAACCATCAGTTTTGCTGATCCTGATGTGTGGTTACTGGTTGATACCCAGAAATTGAACATGGAAGTTAAGAAAGGCGAAAAGACTGTTGCGGTGCTTGAGAATATTGCAATTGGTCGTAATGGCGCTGGTGAAAAAAGTCATCGTGGTGATGATATTACTCCGTTAGGTAACTATAGAATTGGTTGGATTAACGAAAAAAGTGCCTTTCGTAAGTTTTTTGGGTTAACCTATCCTAGTGTCGAACATGCTGATACTGCGCTTAGAAAAGGTAAAATCGATTTGGATACTTATGAATCGATAGCAAGGGCCCATCTTAGTGGCGAGGTTCCGCCTCAAAATACAGGTTTAGGTGGACAAATAGGTATTCATGGCTTGGGTAGTGGTAGTTTGTCTATCCACAGATCAATGAATTGGACACATGGATGTATCGCCTTGACTAATGATCAAATTGATCAATTAAGCCGTTGGATTGAGAAGGGAACTCTGGTTACGGTGAAATAAATGTTGGCAAAATCCAAAAAAATGTTGGACAATTGTCACCGTTTTTTCATTTTTATTTTTTGAAACCACTATCAAGGGGAAACCATGATGAAAGCTGTTAAATTATCTGCACTTGTTGCTGTTGCTGCATTGGCTACTGGTTGCGCTAGCAACTCTGACATCCAAAACTTGCAAGGTCAAATTGATTCATTGAAACCACAAGTTTCTGCTGCATCTGCTGACGCAGCATCTGCAAAAGCTGCTGCTGCTGAAGCTGCTGCAAAAGCTGCTGCTGCTGAAGCTGCTGCTAACCGCGCTGCTCAATATGCTCAAGACACAAACAGCAAATTGGACCGTATGTTCAAAAAATCACAACACAAATAAGCAATTATTTGGTTTGATTTAAAAAGCCCGTGACCTTTTTTGGTCACGGGCTTTTTTGTTGCCTAAAGAAAAGCTATTGAGCTGCTTGTTGTTGGCTTGGTGTAGTGGTGGGTGTTGTTGGGCGATGATAAATTGCCACTGGCGTGCCTGTAACTTTTTCAATCGCTGAGCGTAATATCGAGCCTTTTATCACTGGCATTTTGCCGCCATTCGCTTGTTCGATTAGTGCTAGAGCAGAATGTAAACGCTGTTCATAAGTTTGTGGCGTTTCTTCCATTTCAGGATAAGCTTCCAAATAAAGGGTATCGTGATACCAGCCGACCTTAATCGGTTGATTAACGATATTTACTTCTGTACCCACTTTCACCGTTGGGAAAAACTGTTCAATATCAGCAGGATACATCCGAATGCAGCCGTGGCTAACTCGCATTCCCACACCGTTGGTTTTGTTGGTACTATGAATCAAATAGCCAGGGATGCCTAGTTTGAAGGCAAATAAGCCTAATGGATTATCTGGGCCTGGTGGATAGTAAGGCTCAAGCACATCACCATCGGCTAAATGTTCAGCAATAATTGACGGTGGTGGTGTCCAGGATGGATTGGCGGTTTTATCAAGAATCCGCGTTTTACCCATAGGCGTTTTCCAGTCAACACGACCTATACCAATCGCATAAGTCACTACTTTAGTCGCATCGGGATAGTAATAAATACGCATCTCTGGCAAGTTAATCACAATGCCTTGGCGGGGTGCGTTAGGTAATATGAAGCTGTTGGAAATCCTAACCGGTGTGCCTGCACGAGGAAGCCATCTATCAACTTTTGGATTAGCTAAGACAATTTGATCTTGACCTAAGCGATGCTCAACAGCAATGTCAATCAAGGTATCTTCCTCTTTAGCATTAACATATTTGGCATTTTCAGGCGCGCCACCAATGATGCTATCGCCAGCGCGATCAGGTGGCGGTAGCGTCAATGCTGAAGCGGCGGAGCTGGCCAATAGCAACAGGCTTGGTATTAATTTAAGTTTCATTAGGCGTTGCCCTCGGCGTTAAATAACTCAATCAGGCGCGGGATAAATAGAGCAAGCTCCGCGCTCATAATAGAAAAATCAGCATCGAATTGCTCAACATCATCAAATGCTTCAATCTCAGCCGCTTGTTCTTGAATTAAATCCAAAAACTTTAAGCGTTTAACGGATAAATTTTCATCCAGTACAAACGATAGTCTGTCGGCCCAGCTCATGGCTAATTTAATAGCCTGTTTGCCTGTATCTAAGTGATTTTTGATTTCTGGTAAGGCTAAATCATGGCGTTTACAGCGAATAATGCCGCCTTCTTCTTCCGGCGAGCGTAGTTCGCATTCGTCCTCAATCAAAATGTCTTTAGGTGAAGTATTGGTTAGTAACCATTCTGTCATCACCGTAGCGGGTTTGCTGCCTGCACCAATCGGTACTACAGGCAAAGAACCTAAGCATTTACGCAACAAGCTTAATAAGTCTTCGGCTTTTTTGGGTGATGCGGCATCGACCACAATCCAACCGCCTTGGCTGTCGATATAAGCATGGGTTTTACGCGAAAAAGAAAATGCGCGTGGTAACAATTCAAAAATTAACTCGTCTTTGATGCGTGAGCGTTCTTTACCCGGCAGTTTACGGGCTTCGCGTTCCTCGATTTCGCTGATTCTTTCTTGCAGCATGTCATTGATAACTGAAGCCGGCACCACTTTTTCTTCTTTTTTGGCGCAAACCATAAAAAAGCCATTATTTGCATGAACTAGCGCATCGGACGCTTTGCCTAGTGGCGAAGTCCAGCCGAAACTAAACTCATCGTGACTGCCGCAAGACTTGAAGGGATGTTGTTGTAATTTTTCTTCTAAAGCCTCGGCAGCTAAAGTAAAAGGCTCGGTAAACCGATAGACGGCAAGATTTTTAAACCACATGAAAGGACTCTTTTTTAGAAAACTTGCCATTATCGCAAATTTAATGAACTGTTAAAAATTCCATGTCGATAAGCTTGCTGTCGCTGGACTTAGCTTTGTAGGTTACAATCGCACACTGCATCACCGGTTGAATCCCGATAAAGCCAAGAGAATAAGAATGACACCCGCGCAATTCAGTCAATATGCCCAACAGGGCTATAACCGCATCCCCATTAGCCGTGAAGTGCTGGCTGATTTGGATACTCCCCTCAGCGCCTATTTAAAGTTAGCTAATGGCCCTTATGCTTATTTATTTGAGTCGGTTCACGGTGGCGAACAATGGGGTCGTTACTCCATTATCGGTTTGCCCTGTAAAACTCGAATCAAGATTAATGGCAACCAAATTCGGATTGAAATTGATGGTGCCGAAACCCAGCAATTCGATCATCCACAA
>JBEGMT010000265.1:0-4810 GCA_041182925.1 Pseudomonadota bacterium
CAAGCCGAGGAAGTCCTAACAAGTGGCTAATAAATTATAAGAATTGTGCAATCTTTTAACTTGTTCTGCAAGGTGTGCTGGGGAACAGGTGTTATCAATCACATCATCAGCGAAGCTCAAACGCTGTTGGCGAGACATTTGACTGGCAATAATGCTCAAAACTTGTTCAGGTTTTACCTGATCGCGACTGACAACTCGTAATAATTGAGTATCGGCATTACAGTCAACAACTACAATTCTATCAACACGTTGCATCTGTTGAGTTTCTAATAATAACGGGATGGCAATGATGCAATAGGGGCTATTTAATCCCTTAAGCTGTTTTTCAATTTCATCATAAATTAATGGGTGCATTAATTGATCTAATTGAGCCTTTTTGATTTTATCGCTAAACACTAAATCACGCAGATAAGCTCTATTGAGCGACCTATCAGGATTAAGGATTTGTTTTCCAAATTGAGCGACTAATTTTTTTAATACTGGTGAATCAGATTCAACCAGTTGCCGCGCGATGATGTCAGCATCAATGATAGGAACACCAAGTTCCCCGAATAATCGACACACGGTCGATTTGCCGCTGCCAATTCCCCCTGTTAAACCGATTTTTAGCATGATTTAAATTGCAATTAGATTGAGATAAAGTTGATTCAATTCCGCGCCCCAGATCATGGCCAGCCAGCCAGAGGCAGCAAGATAAGGGCCAAAAGGTATTGGTTGGCTGAGTTGCTGGCGGTTGATTAAAACCATACCAACGCCAATCATTGCACCGACTACCGAGGATAACAAAATAATCATTGGTAAATATTGCCAGCCCAACCATGCGCCCAGCATAGCCAATAATTTGAAATCGCCATAGCCCATGCCGTCTTTGCCGGTGGCGAGTTTAAATAACTGATAAACGCTCCACAAGCTCAAATAACCGGCAATCGCGCCAATAACGCTGTCATGGCTATTGGTGTAGACGCAAAAAATACTCAGCAGCAAGCCTAGCCATAGCATCGGCAAGCTAATTGAGTCGGCTAATAGCTGATGATCAATATCAATAAAGCTTTGTGCGATTAAGCTCCATGTCAGCAACAAAGCGAACAACATGGCAACACTAAAACCAAATCGCCAAGCAATTAAGGCAGAACATAGTCCTGTCAATAGCTCAATTAAAGGATAGCGGATTGAAATTACTGCTTGGCAAGATCGGCATTTACCCATTAACAGGCAAAAACTAATAAGTGGAATATTGTCATAGGCTTTGATAGGGGCTGTGCAATGTGGACAATGCGAAGCGGGTAGCACTAAGTTAAAACCTTGACCAGTGTCAGTCATCGGTAGCTGAAGAAAACTTTGGCACTCCTGTCGCCATTGGCGTTGCATCATCAATGGCAAACGATAAATCACTAGGTTTAAAAAGCTGCCAATCAATATGCCAACCAAAAAGACAATGCTAATCAGTAAAGCTGGCGAGTTTTGTAAATTTTCGAGCAACATAGAGAGTAAGCGTCTTAACCAATCACGGTTCCGAGTTTAAAAATAGGTAAATACATCGCAACGATCAAACCACCGACTAAAATCCCTAATATCAGCATAATCATTGGCTCAATTAGGCTACTTAAATGATCCAGCAAATGATCGACTTCGGCTTCGTAATAATTAGCGACTTTGATCAGCATAGTATCAAGCGTGCCTGATGCTTCACCAATCGCCACCATTTGAATCAGCAGATTGGGAAATAAGCCGCTTTGTAACATCGCAAACTGCAAGGGTAGCCCAGTGGCAACCTGTTCGCGAATTTTTAACACGGCATTGTAATAAACCAGATTGCCACAAGCACCGGCCACCGAGAGCAAACCATCCACCAGCGGCACACCGGCGGTACAAACTGTGCCCAAAGTTCTGGCGAAACGGGCAATCGCGGATTTTTCCAAAACACTGCCAAACACCGGCAGTTTTAATAGCAGTCGATCGAGGTTGTGATTGAAGCGGTTTGAGCGCTGTTTGCCATAGCTAAAGCCATAAATCAGTGCGGTAAACAGACTAATGATTAGCCACCATTGCGATTGTATTGCCATCGACAAAGCAATCACCGATTGTGTAAACCATGGCAAATCAGCGCCAAAGCTTTTGAACAAATCTTCAAACACCGGCACCACAAACATCAGCAAAATCAGCGTCACAATCAAGGCAACCGCCAGCACTGTAATTGGATAGCTTAGGGCTTTTTTAACTTTGTGTTTAATCGCCTCGATTTTCTCCAGATAACTGGCGATTTTATCCAACAAACTATCTAAAACGCCCGCTTGTTCACCTGCTGCGACTAAATGACAAAACAGCGAATCAAAGTAGCGAGGCTGTTTGGCTAAAGCGTGGGCTAACGATTCGCCACCTTCAATATCGGTTTTAATCAGCAGTAATAGTTTCGCCATTGCTGGATTGCGTTGGCTTAGGCTGATGATGGCAAATGTTTGTACCAAAGGTACGCCAGCCGCCAACATGGTCGCCAGTTGTCTGGCAAACACGGCAATATCGTTGCGGCTAATAGGTTGCGCTCTGTTTAGCCATGATTTTGGTTTGGGTTTGATTTGGATGACAATAATCCCCAAGCGTTTTAATTCTGCCCGAGCTAAGTTCGGATTTTTGGCGCTAATCAAACCTTGGCTGCGCTGCTGATGCTTATCAATGCCTGACCAGAGATAATCAATACTTGCTTCTGATGAACTCATTATCACTCCTGGGTTACACGATCAATTTCAGCCAACGAGGTAATCCCTTGTCGTACTTTCAGTAATCCTGCGCTGCGTAAATCAGCAATGCCTTCACGTTTAGCTTGCTCAGCCATCGCCAATGCATTGCCACCGTTGAGAATTAAGCCACGCATTGCTTCACTAATCGGTAAAACTTGATAAATCCCGATTCGGCCCTTGTAGCCATGATTGCAATGTTCACAACCATGGGCTTCATACACGTTGATTTGGCCGATTTCGGATTGACTAAACCCCGCGCTCAGCCAGACCGCGTCCGGATAGTTAGCAACCTGTTTGCAGAAACCGCATAACCGTCTGGCTAAGCGTTGCGCGACAATCAGATTAATGGATGAAGCAATATTAAAAGCCTCAATGCCCATTTGCAGCAGGCGGTTAATGGTTTGCGGTGCATCGTTGGTATGCAGTGTTGATAGCACTAAATGACCGGTTTGAGCGGCTTTAATCGCAATATTGGCAGTTTCTAAGTCACGAATCTCACCGACCATGATGATGTCAGGGTCTTGGCGCAAAAACGCTCGCAGGGCTTCGGCAAAGGTCAATCCGGCCTTGGGGTTAACATTGACTTGATTAATCCCTTCAACGCTAATTTCGACCGGGTTTTCAGCGGTGGAAATATTGCGCTCAATGCTATTCAAAATATTCAATCCAGAATACAGGGTCACGGTTTTGCCGCTGCCTGTTGGCCCCGTCACTAACACCATGCCATAGGGTTTATGAATCGCGGTTAAAAAATGCTGTTGTTGTATCGGCTCTAGCCCGAGTTTTTCAATGCCAAGCTGGGCGCTATGCGGATCTAAAATCCGTAGCACCACTTTTTCACCGAACAAAGTAGGGCAAGTGTTGACGCGAAAATCGATAGCTTGGGTTTTCGATAAGGGCAGTTTAATCCGGCCGTCTTGTGGGATACGCCGCTCGGCAATATCCATTTTCGCCATCACTTTAATGCGGGAAATAATTCGGTTAGCAATGTTAATGGGTGGATTGCTGACGGCAGATAAAATCCCGTCATGACGAAAGCGGATGCGGCATTGATTTTCAAACGGTTCGATGTGAATATCGGAAACGCCAAGCTTGATGGAATCCAGCAAAACTTTATTCACAAACCGCACAATCGGCGCATCATCAATCTCAATATTGGTTTCGCGATTCAGGTTTTCATCGCTACTCAAGTTTGCAATCTGGTCTAAGTCGCCGCTCAGTAATTCGTTGATTGCCGAATCATTCGGCGCTAATAAATACTCAATGGCTTTGATCAGTTTGTTTTCTTCAACCAGCATCGGTTCGATATTCAAGCGGCTATGGAATTTGATTTCATCAATCACCCGATTTTGGGTGGGGTCGGCGATGGCGATTACGAGGCGTTTAGCGTGTTGTTCAATCGGTAAAACTCGATGTTCGAGTATTAGTTTCGGCGGCAGCAGTTGTAGCGGTAGTTGATTTAAATCAACGCTGTCTAAATCCAGAAAGCCAATCCCGAATTCGTTGGCAATGATTTTAGTGAGGGTCTTAAGGCTGAGAATATTTTCCGCATCGAGATAGGCCGATAGCGATTGCTGATTTTGTTGAGCGGCTCGGCTATAACTGCTAACGCTGGGTTCGCTCAGCAAGCCACGATTGATTAAGCATTTGGCGAGGGCGTTGTTGTAGTTGTCCATGGGAGGCGTGTCATCAGTTAATCACGCCTCAACTATAGGATAGCAGCTGAATTTGTCTAATTAGCCTTGCTCAGCGTTGAGATTCAGCATCGCAAATTGCGCTAAGCTTAAGGTTTCGGCACGGGCGTTGGGATCAATCCCTAACGCCTGCATTTGGGTTTCGTTAGCCAATTCTCTTAACGAATTACGGATGGTTTTACGGCGTTGCGAGAAAGCTTGGGTGACTAAATGATTGAAGCTGGTTAAATCTTTAATCGCAACCGGTGGTTGAGGGTGAGGTGTCAGTTTGACAATTGCTGACATCACTTTCGGAATCGGATCAAAACTTTCCGGTGGCACATCAAACAACCATTCAGTTTGGCAAAAATACTGCATCATCACGCTCAAGCGACCGTATTT
>JBEGMT010000266.1:0-3513 GCA_041182925.1 Pseudomonadota bacterium
ATCTAATACCGCTTGTGGCTCGGCATCGGCAGCGAATTCTGATTCGGCTTGCCAGCGTTCAAACTGCACGCCAATTGGGCTAAGCTGGGCGGCGATGCTGTCAAAATCGCGATAAGTGACGCCTTGATGGGGTTGGTTAGCGGGATAAATAGTTAATGCGCTCATTGTGATTTCATTCCGTGTAAACGTATTTCGCAGTCAAATAAAAATTCTAGGGCTTCAAGGTGGCGCAAGGTGTCATTAACCGACGCACCCCAAGTGTAAAAACCGTGGTTGGCGATGATGTAGGCGTGAATATCGCCGTGTTGGTCTAAATAATCTTCAACCACCGCCGCCAAGCGCGGGATGTTTTGATCATTGTCGAAAATCGGAATCTCAATTCGAGTTTCGTGGGTTTCAATACCGGGCAAGGCTTTGAGTAATTCGTAGGTATCTCAAACGACGGCGTGTTTGAATAAGCGAGCAGCGAGGGTGGCATTCATCGAATGCGGATGAAGTACCGACTGCACTTCGGGGTAACGGCGGTAAATCGAGGTATGGAGCAAAGTTTCTGCAGACGGTTTTTTGCCATCCAGCGAATCGCCATTAGCGTCAATCAACATAATGTCATCGCGCTGCAAATGGCCTTTATGACGACCGGAAACGGTAATGGCGATAGTGCCATCACTGAGCCGAGCGGAGAAATTACCGCTGGTGGCTGGAACCCAGCCTTTGCTGTCGATAAAGCGCCCGGCGGCGATTAATTGATCGGCCTTGCTATAAAATTCATCGGTTTTTAAAGTCATCTGGAACGCTTTTGCAGCTTGCAAAAAAGAAGAAAAGAGTTGGCCTATAAGCCGGGTTTTGTCGAGAACAGTCATTCATCTAGGCGACAGATCACTCTGTCGCTCAAGCAATCTACCCAGGAACAACGCGGGCCGCGCCAATGCTCCTCTATTTGATCTTGCTCCGAGTGGGGTTTTCCCTGCCACACCTGTTACCAGCTGCGCGGTGCGCTCTTACCGCACCATTTCACCCTTACCGAGTTCGTTTGAACCAGGCGGTATATTTTCTGCGGCACTTTCCGTAGGCTCACGCCTCCCAGGCGTTACCTGGCACTCTGCCCTATGGAGCCCGGACTTTCCTCCCTTTTATTTTCATAAAACGGCGACTGCTCGGCCAACTCGGGGGCGATTATACCGGAGTTCTTTTCTCACCGCCCCAGGAATGACAACTTAACAAGGATTCCACAATCAAAATGGAACATTGTTAACCAGACCTTAATCGCCGCCAACCAACAATAGTGCCGGTTATGCTTAACAAAAAACCACCCAGACTAAACATAATCAGCAATACATCCCACAACGGTCTATTGTTTAGCAACACCAACCAATCCCAGCTATGCAAAAAGTTGAATAAAAAACGACTGATGCGTTTATAACTATCCATCTTCGTAAAATTACCGGTATAGGGATCAATTTGCACCCAAGTCCGCACAGAGTCGTCAAACTCTAAACGCAAAATTGGTAAACGTTTTTCCAGATGACCAGACATCGTGTGTTTGGCTCTGGCGTAGTAATAATAGTCATAAGCCTCAATAACGGTTTTCTGAATCACAGCATGATTTGGTAATAACTTTTCTGCTGCCAACTCAAGCTGCTGCCAGTCAAATTGATCAAACACTGCCCCACTACCATCAGCCGCAAGTATTTTAGTTTGACCTGACCGGGCATAAGCAATCAAATAACCTTTGCCATTGATTAAATGTAGCTCAATTTCAACCGGTTCAAAATTGGCGGCTTTAAAGCTGTCGATTGCAGTTTTGATTGGTAATTGAAAAGTTGTGGTATTAAATTCACCACCTCGATAGGCATTGGTTTCAATCACCGAATGCGAATCAAAAATTTTCCAAGGATTAACCGAAAACAAACCACTTAATACCCAAGTAAACGTTGTTAACCCAAAAATTAACCCCGTTAAATGATGCCATTTGATTATCGGCTGTTTGTAAGGTGATTTTGAACCTGATTTATATTGCCCTACAAATCGCCAACGTAATAAGCCGACAACAATCCCTGTCAACGCTAAGATAGAACCACCTAGCGAACTGTAAATGACAATATTGGCGGCTTGCGATTGAAAAAAATTGCCTCTGAAAGGATAGAGCCAATGTAACCAAGCACCAATCCAATTCCAAATACGCTCGGTGCCCGTTGCATCCCGCACCACTTCACCAGTCACACCCGAAACATATAGCCATGTATTATCCGGATCATCCATTTCGACAACTTGTAACGGCCGATGAGGATCTAAAGCGCGGGAATGAGTCCAAGCATCTTCGCTAACCGCCCCTTGATAATGACCTTTGGTTTTAGCATAGCTTTCAGCCGCCGCTACAGCATCTTCCGGCAACACTGCTGTAACTGAAAGACCAGTTATCGCATTAACGGCTAACTGCTGTTTGCCAAATCCAAAAATATAATACGGCGAGTTAGCAATCGTCGTAATCCGAACCGAATCGGGCAGATTTTTTTGCGTAACAGCTGACAACGCTACACTAAAATCAATACAGCAATTGTCAGCAGTTAACGATGAAATAGCACCTAATCTTTCCTCTGAGGTTTGTTTCGGATAACCGACATACATCATCACCACACCAGATAAAAACCACAATGCCATGAAGCTACATAAAATAATCCCCAACCAGCGATGGCTAAGATAAAGATACCGTTTCATCGTACTTATCATGGTTAAAAGTCCAGTTTAAGTTCCATCATGAACGTCCGTGGCGCGGCAATAAAAAATAAAGGCGCATTTCCACCACTTCCCCATTCCACATACTGTTCATCCGTCAAGTTTTTGACTCGCGCTGTGACAGTGGCGTTTGAGTTAACTTTATAAGCCAAGTGGGTATCAAATACCGCATAAGCCGGTGCTTTAACGATGTTGGCCGTATCGACAAAACGATCGCCAACATACCGAGAACCAAAATTCCAACGCCAATCTTTATCGAAATCCCAAGTCAACCAACCGTTGGCTACCCACTTGGCAACGTTAGTTGGGCGATTGCCTGCTCTTGAGATTAATCCTTCCTGAAATTTGTCATAACTAGCATCAACATAAGCCGCGTTACCTTGAATACTCCACTCAGGCGTTAACTTGAATCCCAAATTCGCCTCAACACCGCCCGATGATTGAGCGCCAATCGGCAAGGTTTTGTTTCTATCCATAGGATCGGTCATCGATAAGTTTTTACGCTCGATGTAATAACCCGCCAAGGTTGCTGAACCTTTACCCTCCCAAAAATCAAATTTTGTACCGACTTCTGCTTGTCGCCCAGTGGTTAAATCGAAGTTTTGTAGTGCTGAAAAACCAGCTGTCGTCAAAATACCTGATGGTGGATCAGCCGCTGTACTGTATTGGGCGTAGACATTGAATGTCGAGGTAATGTCGTAGATCAAACCTGCTCGCCAAGTAACCGCTTGCCAATTACGATTAAATAAAGCTGGATTAGTCGCAGTCGGTGTCCGCAAA
>JBEGMT010000267.1:0-5632 GCA_041182925.1 Pseudomonadota bacterium
ATATGCTGGCAGTCGCTCCCAATGCCATCCGCTGTTTACGCGATCCAACTCGTGGCGGTTTGGCGACGGTGTTAAACGAATTGGCGCAACAATCGGGTGTTGGAATGGTGGTTGAGGAAGCCAAAATTCCGGTTAAAGCCGAAGTTAAAGCCGCTTGTGAAATTCTTGGGCTTGATCCTTTGTTTGTCGCCAATGAAGGTAAGTTGGTTTGTATTTGCGAAGCTGCAGCCGCTGAGCAATTGCTGAATGCCATGCGCCAACATCCCTTAGGCCAAGATGCCGCGATGATTGGCGAAGTCATCAGCGATCCACTTTGTTTCGTGCAAATGACCACCGCGTTTGGCGGTCGGCGGATGGTGGATTGGCCGGTTGGCGAGCAGTTGCCGAGGATTTGTTAGTTAACAATCTCAATACCCTAATAACCATTCCCCAAATTTCGGCTCAATCCCCTTCTGCTCTCCATCCGTAAACTCAAACGGCACCGATACTTCGCTGTTACAGTTTGAGTAACCAGTAACAGCGAAATTAGCAGGGTTGAACGCACAACGGGCAAATAGTCTGTTATTTGCGAGTTGAGTTAAAGGTATAAGAACGCACTACACCTTGTGGATCGAAACGGATCAATAAGTCTTGCGATTCGTTGCCGCCAAATAAAGCATATTTATAAATACCATAAGTCCAAGTTGGGCGGCCGTCTTCCATGCCCGTGCGCCAAGGTGTGCCAAATAATTCGCTAATTTCTTGGCGTTTGGTTTGGCCGATTTTGATTTCTGCAACGCGATGAGCAGCAAATTCTTGGCCGACAGTCACGCATCCCGCTAATTGACTAGCCGCGACACTGCTAAATACTAGGATTGTGCTAAGTTTTGCTGCTTTTAAGCAAGATTGAGCTAATGATTTTTTCATTGATAAACCTGTAGGGAAGTTGTTTGTGACAGAGTAGCTTACAATTGGTTATCTTAGCCGCTTATAAGTACTAATCCAAATACGATTTTATGTCATCTATCTCTAGCATTCATCCTCTCGATAATTTGCGTTTTGAGAATCGCTTTATTCAGCAATTACCAGCGGATAGCGAAACTGAAAATTATCGTCGGCAAGTGTATAAAGCGTGTTATTCCTTGGTGTCGCCAACCCTCGTTAAAGCGCCGCAATTGGTGGCTTATTCGCAGGAAGTGGCTGAACAGATTGGCTTGTCGAGCGAGATTTGTGAGTCGGATGATTTTAAACAGGTGTTGGTCGGTAACCGTTTGGCAAAAGGGATGCAGCCTTATGCGATGTGTTATGGCGGTCATCAGTTTGGGCAATGGGCCGGACAATTAGGCGATGGGCGAGCGATTAATTTAGGTGAGGTGCTGGGTCAAAATAATCAGCGGTTAACCTTGCAATTAAAAGGCGCCGGTGCAACGCCCTATTCGCGTAGCGCTGATGGTTTGGCGGTATTGCGTTCCTCGGTGCGGGAATTTTTGTGCAGTGAAGCTATGCATCATTTAGGTGTGCCGACCACTCGGGCTTTAAGTTTGGTGTTGACGGGTGAGCAGGTGTGGCGAGATATGTTTTATGACGGTCATCCGCAGTTGGAATTGGGGGCGGTAGTTTGTCGGGTGGCGCCGTCGTTTGTTCGCTTTGGTAATTTTCAGATTTTTAGTGCGCGGCAGGATTGGGCGACCTTAAAAACCTTGGTCGATTACACAATACGCAATGACTTTCCGCATTTAGGCGAGCCGGCAACTGAAGTTTACGTGCAGTGGTTTGAAGAGGTTTGTCGCAGAACCGCTGAAATGGTCGCCCATTGGCAGCGTGTTGGGTTTGTGCATGGGGTGATGAATACCGACAATATGTCGATTTTGGGCTTAACCATTGATTATGGCCCGTATGGCTGGTTGGAGAATTATGATCCTGATTGGACGCCGAACACTACTGATGCCAATGGGCGCCGCTATCGTTTTGGCAATCAACCGCAGATTGCTTATTGGAATTTAGTGCAATTGGCGAACGCGATTTATCCTTTGATTGAGCAAGTGGAGCCTTTGCAGCAGGCTTTGCAGGTTTATAGCAACCAGTTTGAGCAAGCATGGCAAACCCATATGGCCAATAAATTGGGTTTGCTGAGCTTCAATCCGCAAACTGATGATAGCTTGGTGGCGGATTTGTTAAGTCTGTTAAAAACTGCTGAAATCGATATGACTTTGTTTTATCGAGGGTTGGCTGATTTGGATATCAATGATGCGGCGCTAAGTTTTGAAATGCTTTTGCATGCCAGTAGCTATGCACCGCTAAATGATGAAGTCAAAAAATTGGCTGAATCTTGGCTGACTGATTACCTACAGCGACTTAAAGTCGATGGGCGTCCTAATCAACAGCGGCGGGCGGCGATGAATGCGGTGAATCCGAAATATGTGTTGCGAAACTATTTGGCTCAACTGGCGATTGATCAAGCAGAGAATGGCGATTTTAGTGGTGTGCGTGAATTATTAAACGTATTACGTCGGCCTTATGAGGAGCAAGAAGCTAAGCAACAGTTTGCTGAAAAACGGCCTGAATGGGCTAAACAGCGGGCGGGATGTTCAATGCTGTCTTGTAGTTCATAGCGCTGTTGATCAATAAATTGGCAATTGTTGGTTAATGAAAGCTGTATAAAACGGAAAAAAACATGCTGAAAGCGGGCTTTTCGGGTATCCTTTTTAGGGATAGTCCAACGATTTTTCCCAGGCCTCGTAATGAATAACAGCTTAAACACCGACGTTAACGGATTACACGATATTGACCCTGAAGAAACCCGCGAGTGGATGGAAGCACTCGAATCGGTTATCGAAAAAGAAGGTAGCGATCGCGCTAGTTTTCTGATTGAAAAGCTAGTGAGCACCGCCAGACAATCTGGCTTAGATATTCCTTTCAGTGCCACTACGCCTTACGTCAACACCGTTACTATCGACAAACAGCCAAAATTCCCCGGCAATACCGATTTGGAACGCACTGTTCGTTCTTATGTGCGCTGGAATGCGATGATGATGGTGTTGCGTGCCAATAAATACACTAATGTTGGTGGCCATATCGCCAGCTTTGCCTCTGCGGTTACTTTGTACGATGTTGGTCAAAATCATTTCTGGAATGCGCCTTCTGAAAAACACGGCGGCGATTTAATTTTCTCCCAAGGTCATTCGTCTCCAGGTATTTATGCTCATGCCTTTTTATTAGGCCGTTTAAGTGATGAGCAAATGGATAGCTTCCGCCAAGAAGTCGGTGGCAAAGGTTTATCGTCTTATCCGCATCCTTGGTTGATGCCTGATTTCTGGCAGTTCCCAACCGTTTCTATGGGCTTAGGCCCAATCATGGCGATTTACCAAGCCCGTTTCATGCGTTATATGCAAGATCGTGGTTTCGCTAATACCGAGGGCCGTAAAGTTTGGGCGTTTTTGGGTGACGGTGAAACCGATGAGCCAGAAACCTTGGGCGCGATTGGCATGGCGGGCCGTGAGAAATTAGATAATCTGATTTTCGTGGTTAATTGCAACTTGCAGCGCTTAGATGGCCCGGTGCGCGGTAACGGCAAAATCATTCAAGAACTAGAAGGTAACTTCCGCGGTGCTAACTGGAACGTCATCAAAGTTATCTGGGGTCGTCGTTGGGATGCATTGTTAGCGCGTGATAAAAATGGCTTGATCGTTAAGCGGATGATGGAATGCGTTGACGGTGATTATCAAACCTTTAAATCTAAAGATGGCGCCTATGTTCGCGAGCATTTCTTTAATACCCCTGAGTTGCAAGAGTTAGTTAAAGACTATACCGACCGTGATATTTGGGAATTAAATCGTGGTGGTCATGATCCGATTAAAGTCTTTGCTGCGTTTAATGCAGCAGTAAATCATAAAAATCAACCGACCGTAATTTTGGCGAAAACCATTAAAGGTTACGGCATGGGGGATTCGGGCCAAGCGCAAAACACCAGTCACCAACAGAAAAAAATGAGCATGGAATCAATCAAATTGATTCGTGATCGTTATCAATTGCCTGTGACTGACGAAGAATTGGTCAACTTGCCTTACATTCGTTTCCCAGAAGATTCAGAAGAACTGAAATATATGCGTCAGCGTCGTGTCGATTTGGGGGGTTATTTACCCGCTAGACGCGCGAAATCTTACCCATTAGAAATCCCAGCTTTGACAGCATTTAAAGCGATGTTGGAAGGTACTGGCGAAGGCCATGAAATATCGACCACCATGGCGTTTGTGCGGATTTTGAACATTTTGGTTAAAGACAAACAAATCGGTAAACGCATTGTACCGATTGTGCCTGATGAATCCCGTACTTTTGGTATGGAAGGCATGTTTAGACAGCTGGGTATCTGGTCGCAAGTCGGTCAGCTTTATACCCCGCAAGACGCTGAACAGTTGATGTTCTACAAAGAAGACAAGCATGGTCAGGTTTTACAAGAAGGGATTAACGAAGCCGGTGGTTTGTGTGACTGGATTGCCGCTGGTACAGCCTATTCAACTCACGGCGTACCGATGATTCCGTTCTTCATCTATTATTCAATGTTTGGTTTCCAACGGGTCGGTGATTTGATCTGGGCTGCGGCTGATCAACGTACTCGCGGTTTCTTGTTGGGCGGTACAGCGGGTAGAACCACATTGAATGGCGAAGGTTTGCAACATGAAGATGGACATAGCCATTTGATGTCTGCCACTGTGCCAAACTGCTATTCCTATGATCCGACTTTTGCTGGCGAATTAGCGGTGATTATCCATGATGGTTTACGCCGCATGTATGTCGAGCAGGAAGATATTTTCTATTACATCACCTTGATGAATGAAAACTACGAACAAGCAGCAACCCCAGCAGGTGTGAATGATGACATTTTGAAAGGGATGTATTTGTTCAAAAAAGGCCCGAATAGCAAAAAACCAAGAGTTCAATTGTTGGGTTCGGGCACCATCTTTATCGAAGTGATTGAAGCAGCGAAATTGTTGCATGATGATTGGGGGGTCGATGCTGACTTGTGGAGTTGCCCAAGCTTTACCGAGTTGGGTCGTGACGGTCAAAGCTGTGAGCGTTGGAATCGTTTACATCCGACTGAAACCGCTCGTATTTCCCATGTTGAGCGTTGCCTAGCCGATACTAAAGGCCCTGTGATTGCTGCAACTGATTATATGCGTGCCTTTGCTGAACAGATTCGTCCTTACATCAAGCAGTCTTACACTGTATTAGGTACTGATGGTTTCGGTCGTTCTGATACCCGCGCTAAATTGCGTAGCTTCTTTGAAGTCGATCGTTACCATGTGACCGTTGCTGCTTTGCATAGCTTGGCATCAAGTGGTGAATTTGATGCGGCAAAAGTCGAAGTGGCGATTGCGAAATACAACATCAACCCAGAAACAACCGCACCTTGGTTGATTTAACGGAAGCTGCGAAATGAGTTCTGTAGAAATTAAAGTCCCTGATTTGGGCAATGTTGCTGACATCGACATTATCGAAGTCTTAGTTAACGTTGGCGACCAAGTTGCAGTCGAGCAAACCTTGGCTGTGATGGAAACCGACAAAGCCACGATGGATTTGCCCTCCAGTGCGGCCGGTAAAATTACTCAGTTGCATATCAAAGTTGGCGACAAAGTCACAGAAGGTACTTTGATTG
>JBEGMT010000268.1:0-4987 GCA_041182925.1 Pseudomonadota bacterium
GCTTTATTCATACATGAAATATAATCCATCGCAAACTATATTTCAACGTATCGCGTAAATTATTGTTAATCAGCCCAATCTTTAAACGGATGTTTGACTAAATTGTTGTTGTAATAACGTAAATCAGCCGTTACTTCAGCGCCCACCCAGCTTGGCTTTGCAAAGCTTTCTTCCAGTTCAGCAAGTTCAATTTCCGCCACAATCAGCCCGGCATTGTCACCCATGAACTCATCAATCTCCCAGATATGTTGGTCACGGTGTACAAAATGTCGTATTTTTTCAATTAAGGGTTTGTGGCATAAATCATCGAGAATTGTATTGGCATCGCTGACTGGAATTTCGTATTCAAATTCTTGGCGATGATTGCCAATCGTCGCGCTTTTGATATTTAACCAAGCTTGGGAGTCAGAAATTCGCACCCTTACCGAGCTGGTGGGTTGGCTGCTGAGATAGCCTTGTTTGTAATAGACAGAATGGCTAACTTCCTCGCGCCATGCATCGTTAACCAGCAAAAATTTATGTTCAATTTCCAATGCCACAGGTATTCCTCACATTCGGTTAGTGTTCTGCGATAATTCTTTATTATAATACTAGGTAATTAGGTGCAAAGGCTTCAGGCCCTAACCTAACTGCTGCTGTTCATTCAACATGGAGAATAAAGATGACTTTTGAATTACCTGCATTACCTTACGAAAAAGACGCATTAGCACCGCACATCTCTGCGGAAACGATCGAATACCACTACGGCAAACATCACCAAACCTACGTGACCAACTTAAACAACTTGGTACCAGGCACCGAATTTGAAGGTTTGTCTTTAGAAGAAATCGTTAAAAAATCCACAGGCGGCATTTTCAACAATGCAGCCCAAGTTTGGAACCACACTTTCTACTGGAACGGTTTGGCTCCTAACGCCGGTGGCGAACCAACCGGTGCTTTGGCTGATGCGATTAACGCGACTTTTGGCTCATTTGAAAAATTCAAAGAAGAATTCACCAAATGCGCTGTAACCACTTTTGGTTCAGGTTGGGCATGGTTGGTTAAAAATGCTGACGGTAGTTTGGCATTGGTCAGCACCAGCAACGCTGGTTGCCCATTAACTGCTGGTCAAACCCCTATTTTGACTTGCGATGTTTGGGAACACGCTTACTACATCGACTTCCGCAACTTGCGTCCTAAATACCTAGAAGCATTCTGGGCATTGGTAAACTGGGAAGTGGCTAACGCTAACTTCGCAGCGTAAGACTGTAAAAAATTCCGTTGCCGACTTGGCAACGGAATCGACTATTTTGGGCTTAAATAGTCGTTTGAAAATCCGATCGTGTTTCTGTCACTTTCTCAGTGTATAAAGATACTTTTTTAAAGATCTGTCGTATTGACTGATGAAATTGCTATGACAACGCCCCACTCCTTAATTACTAAATCGCTAAGCATCATTGCCGCATTAAGCTTACAAGCCTGCTTCTCGCCCATCGCACTCGATCACGCGGTCATGGCTTACGATCAAACCGCGACGGAAATTCAATCCAAGCAATTGTTGTTGAACATCGCCCGCGCCCATCAACATCAGCCTTTACATTTCACCGGCGTTTCCAATATTGCCGCCACTTTTAACTTTCAATTCAATGCTGGCGCAACGCCTGCTTTAACTGGCGAAGCTGGCGCGTTAATGACGCCGATTTTTGGCGGTACGGTGTCGGAAAATCCGACCATTAGTATCGTGCCGATTGAAGGTGAAGAATTTACTCGTCGCTTGTTAACCCCATTTCAAGAAAACAAATTAACCATGTTGCTGCGCCAAGGTGCCGATGTGGATTTGATTTTGCGCTTGTTAGCCGGTGAATTGCGGATTAAAGAAAATGGCCAAGAGCATGTGCTGAATAACAAACCGAATGATGTCGATGGCTATCGCAAATTTCGCCAGGCGGTGACTCATCTTTCTTCGGTTCAAGATAGACATAGCTTGTTTGTCGAGCCGTTATGGTTTGATCAAAGCTGGATCATCAGTGAAGCTTCGATTACCAGCGAGCAGCTGATTAATCTCCAGAAAGAATACAAAGTCGAGCCTTTACCGGTCAGTAAACAAATAAAGCTCACCAAACGAGTGGCCGGTCATATTATTCTGACCAATTATGATCCGTACTTATTAAGCAACGACGAGCGAATTAAGCTTAATGATGAAGCTGATAATGGCTCAACTAATGATGTGATGGTTGATATTCGCGGCGATTATCCGGGTGGCGAACTGCCGCTACATGGCTTCTTTAGATTGCGCAGTTTTTACAACATTCTGAATTTTATTGGCCGCGATTTGGATGATGAACCAGAGTTGGCGATTGATAAGCATCCAGCGACGCCGTCGGTGCGCGAAAATCCAGTTCATACCTTGGCAATTTCAGTTTCAAAACATGAACCAGACGACGCCAATTTGTCAGTGTATTACGAAGGCTTTTACTACGCGGTAAAACCTGAAGCTGGCTATCAATGGAATCGCGAAGGTTTTCGTTTGTTGCATCAGATATTCCAAATGACTATGGCTGATCTCGGTCAAAAAGGTGCGCCGCAAATTACCATTTCAAAATGAGGATACCGCGTTGACAGATACCATCAATCATCACATGGTGATGAAATGCGTCGCTTATGAAAACGGCATTGCGCTTGGCGATGTGGTATTGGAAGAGATAAGCGAAGTGTTAAAACGTGACAACACTTTTATTTGGTTGGGGTTGCGGGAAGTAAACAAACAACTGCTTGGTAAAATCCAGCAGGAATTTGGCTTGCACGAGTTAGCTATTGAAGATGCTTGTTCAGCCCACCAACGGCCAAAGATTGAAGAATACGGCGATTCGTTATTCATTGTGTTACATACCGCCCATCTTGGCGAAGACAAAGTTGAATTTGGCGAATCGCATTTATTTTTAGGGCCGCGTTTTCTGGTGACTGTTCGGCATGGTGCGTCTAAAAGTTTGAGTAAAGTCCGTGAGCGTTGTGAAGCGATGCCTAATCAATTAAGCAAAGGTCCCAGTTTTGCGTTGTATGCGATTATGGATTTCATTGTCGACAACTACATGCCGGTAATTCATGGCTTACAAGCCCAGTTTGATGTTTTGGAATCGGCGATTTTTGCCTACAGACCCAGTCGGCAAACCATGGAAGACCTGTATAAGCTCAAGCGTGAATTGCTGTTATTAGAAACCGCGATTAATCCTGTAATTGATATTTGTAATGAATTGATGCGATTTCATAACGAATTTATTCCTAAAGAAGTCTTGGTCTATTTTCGCGATATTGCCGACCATATCAAACGCATCGATCAAGCGATTCATAGTATGCGCGAGATGTTGTTGGCGGCGATGCAAGTCCATCTTACTTTTGAAACGGTCAGACAAAATGATGTGGTTAAACAACTGGCGGGATGGGGCGCGATTTTAGCGATACCAACTATGGTGTTTAGTTGGTATGGCATGAATTTTAAGCACATGCCCGAGTTGGAATGGGAATACAGTTACCCGTTGGTGATTGCCTTGGTGACGTTAGCTAGCGGCCTGCTCTATTGGCGATTGAAAAAGGCGCGTTGGCTGTAATCGCCTGATTTTGATTGTCACAATTCTATAAAAAACCCGTCATCTCACTGTCATAAATCGTTTCTATCCTAGGTGCTTAGTGCTTGGAGCTTTTAAATATTCGCTCTAAGTTTCGATGCAAATTTAGCGGATTAGCGAATGACAAAAATATTCTACGGTGTACAAGGTACCGGCAACGGTCATATCACTCGCGCCAGAGTGATGGCAAAAGCGCTTTATGCGGCAGGATTTGAGGTGACGTTTCAGTTCACTGGCCGCCCTGCTGATAAATATTTCGATATGGAAATATTTGGCGATTATCAGGTTAAAGCTGGCTTGACCTTTAATACCAACAAAGGCCAAGTGTCGTATTTGAAGACCGCTTTGGAAGCCCAGCCAATCAGCTTTATGCGCGATATTAAAGCTTTGGATTTGAGCGGCTATGATTTGGTGATTAGTGATTTTGAACCCGTCACCGCTTGGGCAGCGAGACGACAGAAAAAGCAGGTGATTGGTATCGGTCATCAATACGCTTTCCGCCACAACATCCCGCGCGAAGGTTCTGACCCCATCGCTAATCAAGTGATGAATTATTTTGCACCGGTTGATATTGGCGTTGGTTTGCATTGGCATCATTTTGGTCAACCGATTTTGCCGCCGATTATCGAAACTCACCCTGTGCCAGAGTCGGTGCAAGCGGACAAAATCGTGGTTTATTTGCCATTCGAAGACAGCCATGAAGTGATTCAACATCTAGCGCCGTTTGAGAATTTCGAATTCCACGTTTATTCGCCGCACGTCGTACCTTCAAAATACCCGCATATTATTTGCAAACCGCTGTCCAGAGAGGGTTTCCAAAATGATGTTTACGATTGTGCTGGGATTATCAGTAATGCCGGTTTTGAGTTAGCCAGCGAATCTTTGCAATTGGGCAAAAAGATTTTGGCTAAACCGTTACATGCACAAATGGAACAAATCTCCAATGCAGCGGCTTTGAAGCAATTGGGCTATGGTCACACCATGTTTGATATTGATGCCGCAGTTATCGAAGACTGGTTGCACAATCCCCATGCAGTTCGTATCACTTACCCGAATGTTGCCGAGATTTTGGTGCAGTGGTTAACAGACGGGATGCCAGAGATCAATGCCGAATTTGCAGAGCAAGTTTGGCAAGGGGTTGATGTGTTGGCGGTTAATCGCTGATTGAAGCTTTGAAAATGGTTGGCTTAACCGTAACACGGTTAAGCCAATAAAATAAATACATCCTTGTCGGTAATTTGCGCATAATTACCACATCCAGCATAACTGGGCTGATTGATTGGTATCAATCAGCTCTTAAAAATACGTCCTTGTCGGTCGGCTGCTAAGCTTAATACCCATCCAAAATCTAATCATAATTTTTAATAATGACATTATTATGAAAT
>JBEGMT010000269.1:0-7682 GCA_041182925.1 Pseudomonadota bacterium
TCTAGCCAACGGGCGCAAAGCATCGGGGTAACGGTTAAAGAAATCAGCAACGACACCAACACCGAAGCCGATAAAGTCACCGCAAATTCCCTAAACAAACGACCAACCACGCCGCCCATCAACAAAATCGGCAAAAACACCGCGACTAAGGAAATACTCATCGAAATCACGGTAAAACTAACTTCTTTAGCGGCTAAAATCGCGGCTTTAAACGGTTTAACACCTTGTTCTATATGGCGATTAGTGTTTTCCAGTACCACAATCGCATCATCGACCACAAAGCCAGTAGCAATGGTCAGCGCCATCAAAGTCAGATTATTCAAGCTGTAATTTAGAAAATACATCACTCCACAAGCGCCGATTAACGACACCGGAATTGCAATAATCGGTACTAATGCCGAACGGACATTGCGCAAAAACAGCATCACCACCAAAATCACCAGCACAATCGCAATCAATAAACTGTGCTCGACTTCGGCAATCGAAGCGCGGATTGTTAGGGAGCGGTCAACCACCACCGATAATTCAATACTGTCAGGAATCGCCGCCCGTAACTGCGGCAACATGGCTTGCACTTGGTCAACGGTTTGAATCACATTGGCCAGCGGTTGTTTTCTCAAAATTAACAACACGGACGGCTTGCCGTTTTTCAGACCGGTATTACGCAAATCTTCCACCGAGTCTTCGACATTGCCCAAATCGGCAATTCTTACTGGCGAACCATTACGGTAGCTCACGATGAGTGGCAAATAATCTTCGGCCTTACGGGCTTGGTCATTGGCTTGAACTTGCCAGCGTTGAGCGCCGTCTTCCATCACCCCTTTCGGTTGATTGGTATTGGTTTGGGTGATGGTGTTACGCACATCTTCCAGACCAATGCCATATTTAGTTAAGGCATTAGGATTTAACTCGACCCGCACCGCCGGCAAAGCGGCACCGCCAATTTGTACTTGGCCGATGCCCGGTAACTGCGAGATTTTTTGCGCCAAAATCGTCGAGGCAACATCGTACATTTGACCGCGAGTTTGCGATTCTGAGGTTAACGCCAAAATTAAAATCGGCGAGTCGGCGGGATTATCGCGGCGGTAAGTCGGGCGATTTGGCATTCCAGTCGGTAACATACTGGCAGCGGCATTGATGGCAGCTTGCACATCGCGACAAGCGCCGTTGATGTCGCGCGCTAAATCAAATTGCAAGGTGATTTGGGTTGAGCCTAGCGAACTGCTGGAGGTCATTTCGGTGACGCCAGCAATCCGGCCTAAAGCCCGTTCCAAAGGTGTGGCAACGGTGGCGGCCATGGTTTCCGCGCTGGCGCCAGGTAATTGGGCTTGGACGTTGACGGTAGGAAAATCAACCTGTGGCAACGACGATACTGGCAGATTGAAAAATGCCAAGCCGCCCGCCAAAGCAATCGCTAAAGTCAGTAAGCTGGTGGCAACCGGACGCTGGATAAAAATCGCTGAGAAATTCATTAAATTAGCTCCTCGTCATCGGTTTCCGATGCACTGGGCTGATTGAGCTTTAGCCAGTTGGCAAGCCGTTTTGCGCCATTATCCATCCACAAATAAATCACCGGCGTGGTGTATAAAGTCAGCAATTGACTGACTAATAAACCGCCGACCATGGTGATGCCTAGGGGATGACGTAATTCCGAGCCAACCCCACTGCCCAGCATTAACGGCAGCGCGCCTAATAAAGCGGCGAGGGTGGTCATTAAAATGGGCCGAAAGCGTAATAAACAGGCTTGGAAAATCGCTTCCGCAGCGGGCATCGCTTGTTTGCGTTCAGCTTCTAAAGCAAAGTCGATCATCATGATGGCGTTTTTCTTGACAATCCCTATCAGCAAAATAATGCCAATGATGCCGATAATCCCTAAATCATCGCCTGATACTAACAACGCCAATAAAGCCCCAACCCCAGCCGAGGGTAGGGTAGAGAGAATCGTGATGGGGTGGATATAACTTTCATAAAGCACTCCCAGGACGATATAAACCGTGACTATCGCCGCCAAAATCAGCCATAAGGTGTTGCCTAATGAGGCTTCAAACGCTAATGCCGCACCTTGATAACTGCTGCGAATACTTAACGGTAAATCGATGTCTTGTTTTGCTTGTTCAATTGCTTTCACGGCATCGCCTAAGGCAAAGCCTTTACTTAAATTAAACGACACCGTAGCGACTGGAAATTGATCGAGATGATTAATCGCTAAAGGGGTTGGTCGTTCGGAAATACTGGCGATAGCTGACAACGGCACTTGGTTGCCGTTGCTAGACGGCACGCGCAAATCATTCAGCGATTGCGGGTTGTTTTGTGCTTCTGGATCGACTTCTAATACCACCCGATATTGATTGGCTTGGGTAAAAATGGTCGAAACCAAACGCTGGCCGTAAGCGCTGTATAAAGCATTATCAACCGCTGCGGTACTGACCCCTAAACGACTGGCGGTGCTGCGGTCGATGTTGACGAACACTTGGCGGCCTTGATCTTGAACATCGCTAACCACATCGCTAAACACCGATTGCTCGGCTAATTC
This sequence comes from Pseudomonadota bacterium, assembly GCA_041182925.1. Lineage (GTDB taxonomy): Bacteria > Pseudomonadota > Gammaproteobacteria > Methylococcales > Methylomonadaceae > Methylomonas. The sequence goes on from JBEGMT010000269.1 coordinate 2,534, forward strand.
ATCGACTAAGCGTTTAGTCCAATGATTGAGTTGTTCAATGTCAGCAGTTTCTAAGGTGAACTGATATTGAGTGCGGCTGACACGGTTTTCCATAGTCAAATCCTGCACGGGCTGCAAATACAGCTTAATCGTCGAATGCTCGCTGAGCTTGGTTTTAAGTCGGGCAATCACTTGGCTGGCGCTGGCATCGCGTTGAGCTTGCGGCTTGAGATTGATTAAAAATCGACCACTGTTAGGTGTGGTATTAATGCCATCAACGCCAATAAATGAAGACAAACTGTCCACCGCCGAATCTTGCAGAATCAAGCGGGCTACTTGTTGCTGTTGATCCGCCATTGCGCTGAACGAGATGTTTTGCGGTGCCTCCGAATAGCCTTGAATCAACCCCGTATCTTGAATCGGAAAAAAGCCTTTCGGGATGACGATATACAAAGCCACGGTCAGCGCGACTGTGATGAAGAAACCGGCCATGGTTAAAGTTTGATGGCGCATCACCGATTGTAAACTGCGGCCATAACTGGCAATTAAACGCTCAAACCAGCCATCATGGTCTTGAGGATGCTCAACGCCTTGGCGCAATAATTTCGCGCACATCATCGGGGTTAAAGTCAGCGAGATGATGGCCGAAATTAAAATCGACACCGCCAAGGTGATGGCAAATTCTCGGAATAAACGCCCGACCACATCGCTCATAAACAGCAATGGAATTAGCACCGCAACCAGTGAAAACGTTAGCGAGATAATGGTGAACCCGATTTGCTCAGAGCCTTTCAAAGCGGCTTTAAACGGTGATTCGCCACGCTCGATGTAGCGAGAAATGTTTTCAATCACCACAATCGCATCATCGACCACAAAACCGGTGGCGATGGTTAAGGCCATTAAAGTTAGGTTATTGATGCTGAATTCGGCCAGATACATCACCGCGAAAGTGCCAATCAAGGACAACGGCACCGCAACCCCAGGAATTATGGTGGCGGGGATATTGCGTAAAAACAGAAAAATCACCATTACTACCAGTGCAACAGCTAGGAATAGCTCAAACTGCACATCATGGACCGAAGCGCGGATGGTCACTGTGCGGTCGCTGAGCGGTTCAACTGCGATATTGGCGGGTAACGAGGCTTGTAGCTTAGGCAATAATTCCTTAATCCTATCCACCACTTCGATCACATTCGCCCCTGGCTGGCGCTGAATGTTGACAATCACCGCCGCTTTATCATTCGCCCAAGCCGCTAAGCGGACGTTTTCCGCGCCATCAACCACTTGCGCCACTTCAGACAAACGCACGGGGCCGCCGTTGCGATAGGCAATCACTAAGTCGCGGTATTCATCAGCCGAGCGCAATTGATCGTTGCTGTCGATGGTGGCCGAACGCAATGGGCCGTTGAACATACCTTTGGGTTGGTTGACGTTGGCGGCAGCAATCGCGCTGCGAACATCTTCCAAGCTGATGCCATAAGCGGCGAGGGCTTTGTGATTGGCTTGGATTCGCACCGCTGGCCGCTGGCCGCCGCTGATGCTGACCATGCCGACTCCCGGCAATTGGGCGATTTTTTGCGCCAAACGGGTATCAACCAAATCCTCGACTTTAAATAACGGTAAAGCGCTGGCGCTCACCGCGAGGGTCATAATCGGCGTATCGGCAGGATTGACCTTGCTGTAAATCGGCGCTTGCGGTAAGTCTTTGGGTAAGAAATTGCTGGCAGCGTTAATCGAGGCTTGGACGGTTTGTTCGGCAATATCCAGATCAAGGCTAAGATTAAATTGCAGGGTAATCACCGAAGCACCACCCGAACTGGTCGATGACATTTGCGTCAAGCCCGGCATTTGCCCGAACTGGCGTTCTAAGGGCGCAGTAATCACTGAGGTCATCACTTCTGGACTGGCACCGGGGTACAAAGTGACGACTTGAATGGTGGGATAATCGACTTGCGGTAAAGCCGAAACCGGCAATAAACGGTAGGCCAAAATCCCCACCAATAAAATCGCTATCATCAATAACGAGGTAGCAACTGGTCGCAGAATGAACAGTCGAGAAGGATTAAATGTTGTTTTTGGATTTGCTGTGGTCATGGCGGTTAGCGTTTATCGCGTTGACGAAATTTGCCTTCGGGTTTAGCTGGGGCATCAGCGCTGGCCGCCACGGCGATGCCGTCTTTTTGTGCCACATCGACTTTGCCGCCATCGCGTAGACGATCAACACCTTCAATCACGACACTTTCATTGGTCGCCAAATTACTTAAAATCGCCACTTTTTCGCCTTCAGTGCCGCCGACGGTTACACGGCGTTGCTGAACGGTTTGATCAGAATTAACCACATAAACAAACGGTCCTTGGTTGTCGTGTTGAATCGCGGCGCTAGCGATTAAAGTGACATTATGCAAAGTGTCTAAATGCATCCGAATGTTGACGAATTGATTGGCAAACAAGCGGTTGTCGTTGTTATCGAACTGGGCTTTGAGTTTTAAAGTGCCGGTACTGGGGTCAATTTGATTGTCCAGTGCCAACAATTTACCGCTGGCTAATTGGGTTTTGCCGGCACGGTCGAAAGCAACCACATTGACGGTTTGATTACTGCGAAAGCGTTGCACCACCGATTGAATCTTGTCCTCCGGTAAGGTGAAAACCACGTTAATTGGCTGTAATTGAGTAATCACCACCAAACCATTGGCATCGTTAGCGTGAACAATATTGCCTTGGTCGATTTGTCTTAAACCAACTCGACCAGAAATCGGCGCGGTTAAATGGGCGTAATTGAGTTGTAGCTTGGCGTTATTGACCAAGGCTTTATCCATTTCAACATTACCTTGGTATTGTTTGACTTGGGTTTGCTGGGTGGCGGTTTGCTGGGCGGCAATCGAATCTTGTTCTAATAAAGTTTGGTAACGGGAATGGTCAATTTCAGCGTTTTTTAACAAGGCTTCATCGCGTAATAACTGGCCTTGGGCTTGTTGCAATTGTACTTGAAACGGACGCGGATCAATTTCGGCTAATAAATCGCCTTCTTTCACCAACTGTCCTTCAGTAAATGCCACTTTAACCAGCTCGCCATCGACTCGCGGTTTAATGGCAACGGTGCGTAACGCGGTTACGGTGCCTAAGCCATTGAGATAAATTGGGAAATCGCCTTGGCGGCTGGTTTCGACGGAAACAATGCTTGGTGCATCGTCATCACGAAAACGACGACCACCGCGTTCGCCACCTCGACCCGCTTCGCGAGATGTCGGTTTATCGGTGTCTGAGTCGCCAGTTTTTTGCAGATAAAAATAGCCGCCTGTCGCGACCACCAGTAAAAATACAATTAAATCCAAACGCACAACGAGTTGGATAAATTGGCGAAATTTTGATTTTGGTACTTGGTTAAATGAACTCATAAAGAATCGACTAAGAAGGAATCTGGTGTTTTAGGGCTTGAATACCCGCCAAAGAAAACTGCACAACGTGTTCAGCAAAAGCCTGGGTATTGCTCAAATCGCTGGGGTGGCTGCGAAATGGCCGCGCTTTTTGCATTTGTTTTAGGCGTAATAATTGAAAACATTGGCCCATGATGCTGGCATGGCAGTATTGAATCTGTTGTTCGCTGGCCTGCTCGCCAAGGCAGTCTTTTAATAAACTGAACATTTGTAGACGCTGAGGGTTAATTTCTTTTTCGAGAATATCGGCCAGTAAGCGAGTGGGTTGAGCCATTTCTTTGTGAATAATCGCGACCGTATAGGAATCAGGATCGGCGACTCGATGAATCAAAGCGGTAATCCGAATCGCTAAGCGTTGTTCACTGCTGGCCTCAAGTCCCGCCCCTGCATCGGGTGGGTAAAGTGCCAGTTCGCGATTAAACGCAAAGCGCCAAGCTTCTAGGTACAAGGTTTCCTTCTCGCGAAAATGATAATTAACTGAGGCAATATTGGTTTTTGCTTGCTCGCAAATTTCGGCAATCGTGGTTTCCTGAAAACCTTTTTCCGCAAAAATTCGACTAGCTGCATTCAGCAAGCGGCTACGGGTGTTTTCAGATTTGGTTTTAAGGTCGGTCATGCCGATTGCGCGATTAAATACATGGATTGAAATTTGTAATTCAAATGTATTTTTGAAATAGCAAGCATAATGCCAACTTTTTAACTGATTGTTTTTAAAGTGTTATTGGTTTTAATCGCCAGAGGGTTTTGTTGAAAAGGCAACATGGCGTGTCGGTGATCTGCTGGTGAGGCAACAGATTTTGAAGGGAAAGTAGAAAAGGTCGGGTTAGGGATGTCTAACCCGACGAACTAGCGAGGTTTATTTTAAGCCAATAGCGGTACGCAAATCGGCCAAAGTCACAACTCTTGGGCCGTGTAAGCCGGCAATTTGATCGACATTCAGTTTTAGTTTTTGAATTACTTCATAAAGGTTAACCGAGTAAGGATTCGGGCTGGCTGGTGGTGGCACATTGGCGGCGGTTGGATTAAAGGCATCCGCTTCAACCAATATTTTTTCATTCGGCAAGTAAACCAATACAAAGGCATCGTTATGGCTGTTGCCGGTCAATGGGTAAATTTCAATTGGCCGTTTACCATCAGAAATTACCTGTTTATTGCCGGTGAAGCTAATAAATTGCGCGGTTTTTTTGGATTTTTCTAAACGATCAGGGTTGATGCTATGTGGTGTTGCCCAGACTTTTTGATAATAGGTTTGGTTGGTCTGTGGCGTAACAATAATCGAGCCTTCGTCCACATAAGTCCTTAAGCCACCGGCATGGTCAAAATGAGCATGGGTGTTAATCAAGTATTTGATGGGTTTATTAGGAATGATCTCCTTAAGTTTATTGATGACTGCTTGCGAGCGGTCTTCATTCAATGGCGCTTCTACCACCACAATGTGATCGCGTTGATCAATGGCTACGCTGTGATGAGTGCCGCCAGTGATGTAATAAACGCCTTCTGCTAATTTGCTGGTTGTGACGGTAATTGGGGTTGGTTTAGTCGCTTCGCTTGGAACAGCAATAGTCACCTCGGGGTTCGCTTTCACGCTGGTGACGTCAATATCTAAAACAGGGAAGCCACCTTGTTGACGGGCGATGTGGGCAGGAAACTGGATACCGCCAAAATCTTTGTAATTGCTAAATTGGGTATCAACCAAAGTGTCACCAAGCACTGGGTTATCAATCCAAGTTTGTACG
>JBEGMT010000270.1:0-10472 GCA_041182925.1 Pseudomonadota bacterium
TATCTTGGCTGGCTGGGGATTATCGCTGGCTTCTTAATATTGGCTTATTACAGCGTTATTGCCGGTTGGTCTATGGCCTACGTTACAAAAGGCTTTTTCGGCAGCTTTTCCGGTGCTGATGCCGCCGCTATCAAATCATTATTCGATGGTTTAATGGCCAGCCCAATCCAGCAAATTTTCTGGCACAGCGCATTTATAGTGATCACAATGCAAGTCGTGATGCGCGGTGTACAAGGCGGTTTAGAAAAAACCGTGCGCTTTTTAATGCCGGCTTTATTTGTGATTTTATTTTTATTGATTGCCTACGCGATGTCATCCGGTGCTTACCAACAAGGCATCCACTTTTTATTCAATCCTGATTTCAGCAAAATTAACAGCGATGCAGTTTTAACCGCTATGGGTCACGCCTTTTTCACCCTCAGCTTAGGCATGGGTGCGATTATGGTTTACGGCTCTTATTTGCCGAAAGACGTTTCAATCGCTAAAACCACTTTTATCATCGCTGGTGCCGACACACTTGTTGCTTTATTGGCTGGCATCGCGATTTTTCCATTAGTGTTTGCCAATCATTTAGAAGCCAGCGCTGGCCCAGGTTTAATTTTCCAGACGCTACCGTTAGCATTTGGCCATATGACCGGCGGCTGGTTATTTGGCTTCCTGTTTTTTATCTTGTTATTTTTCGCAGCCCTCACCTCTTCAATTTCATTAATAGAACCCGCTGTCGCTTGGTTAATTGAAAATAAGAATATCGATAGAAAACAAGCCTGCATTTGGTCGGGCTCAGCTTGCTGGGCATTGGGTGTTGGTGTGGTGCTTTCGTTTAATGCTTGGTCAAGCTTCAAACTATTTGATAAAAACCTGTTTGAACTACTTGATTACTTAACAGCTAATTTAATGTTGCCTTTAGGCGGTTTAGGCTTGGCGGTATTTGCAGGTTGGATTTTAAGTCAATCTGATTCACAACAAGAATTGGCTTTACCTGAACAAGGCTTTCAAGCGTGGCAATTATTGATTAAATACGTGGCACCTGCTGCAGTCTTGTTGGTATTTTTGCACGTTGTAGGAATACTTTAATGATGACTGTGGTTCAAAAAAGCGCCTTGGTTAAGTTTTCAGCACAACAAATGTTTGACATTGTTGATGATATTGAAGCTTACCCGCAATTCTTGCCTTGGTGCGCAGGCAGTCGAATTTTAAAACGTGAAGATGACATCGTCGAAGGTGAAATTCAAATCGCTAAAGCCGGTTTTCATAAATCATTCGCTACCCGCAATCGCATTGAGCATGGTGGGAAGATTTATATGAGCTTGCTCAACGGCCCCTTTTCTTCGCTAGAAGGGGTTTGGACGTTTATGCCTTTACGTGAAGATGCCAGCAAAATCTCGCTGGACTTGGAATTTGAAATCGCTGGCACATTGGCTTCACTAGCATTCGGGCCGGTTTTTAACCAAATCTGCAACACCATGGTGACTTCATTTACCCAACGGGCAAAATCGCTTTATGGCAGCTGAATTGATTGCTGTTGAAGTGGCTTATGCAACAGCCAATTTACAAACCGTTTTAACTTTAACCGTTTCCAGTGAAAGCACGGTTGAACAAGCAATTATCGAATCAGGCGTTTTGCAACAATGGCCAGAAATTGATTTACAGAAAAACAAGGTGGGAATTTTTGGACAACTTTGTGAATTGGATAAAGTTTTGAATGCAGGCGATAGAGTTGAAATCTATCGCCCACTTCAACAAGATCCGATGGCTGCTCGCCGACAAAAAGCAAAAATCAAGCGTTAAAGCAATCAAGCTCTTCAGTTTCTCGAAGAGCCTTTTCAATCATTAATCTTTTTTGCGCTTAACCGATGTTGAGCTCATCCGTTTTTTGCTTTTAGCTTTTTTGACCAAGCTGGGATCATACTTAGAAATATTCAGCGGCTTACCGACTACACGCACTTTTTTCAAAGCTTGGAACAAGTCTTTCGGCATACCGGCTGGTAATTCCACCGTACTGTAGTTTTCTTCAATTTTGATCCGCGCAATATGGTCACCATCAATACCGGTTTCGTTAGCAATCGCACCTACGATATTGCCCGGTTTCACGCCATCACTGTGCCCAACTTCGATCCGGAACATTTCCATCTCAACCGCAGCAGCGCGGCCTCTTTCACGTTTCGGACCACGCTCTCTTTCGCCACCACCACGTCTATCATCGCTACGTTCGCGGTCGCTATCTTTACGTGGTTTTTTGCTGGGTTCTTTTAACAATAAGGGGGTGTCACCTTGCATCAATTTCGCTAATGCCGCAGCAATATCGAGTGCTGGCACATCATGCTCAACTTGATACTGATTGATTAACTGGCTATAAAAACTTAATTCTTCAGCCGCTAAAGTATCAGTAATCCGCTGTTTAAATTTGTTGATACGCGTGTTGTTGATGAACTCGGTTGAAGGCAATTGCATTTCTTCAACTTTTTGTTTGGTAGCTTGCTCGATATTGGCCAACAAACGTTTTTCGCGTGGTGAAACAAACAAAATCGCATCACCGGTACGACCGGCACGGCCAGTACGACCAATACGGTGTACATAAGATTCGGTATCGTAAGGAATATCGAAGTTAACAACGTGAGTAATACGATCGACGTCCAAACCACGCGCCGCAACATCGGTTGCAATCAGAATATCCAATTTACCGCTTTTCAGATTGTCGATAGCACGTTCACGCAAGGCTTGTGACATATCACCATTAATCGCTGAAGCAGAGAAGCCACGGGCTTCCAGCTTTTCGGCAACTTCAATTGTGGCAGTTTTAGTCCTAACGAAAATAATCATGCCGTCAAAGTTTTCCGCTTCCAAAATGCGGGTCAAGGCGTCCATTTTGTGTACGCCGCTGACAAACCAATAACGCTGACGAATATTTGCCGCAGTCGTGGTTTTAACTTTGATGGTAACTTGCTCAGGATTATTTAAATATTTTTGCGCAATCTTGCGAATTTCAGTCGGCATAGTCGCTGAGAACAAGGCCGTTTGGCGAGTATCTGGGGTTTGTTCCAAAATCCATTCAACATCATCAATAAAGCCCATCCGCAACATTTCGTCGGCTTCGTCAAGAATCAGCGTTTTTAACTGATCCAACTTCAACGTACCGCGACGCATGTGATCCATCACGCGACCTGGGGTACCCACCACAATATGAGCGCCGCGATTAAGCTGTCTTAATTGCGTGGTGTAATCTTGACCGCCGTAAATAGGCAGTACATGGAAACCTTTAATGTGTGAGGCATAGCGCTGAAACGCTTCAGCCACCTGAATCGCCAACTCACGAGTGGGCGCTAATACCAAGGCTTGCGGGTCTTTTTGCTTAACATCGATATTTGATAAAACGGGTAATGCGAACGCAGCAGTTTTTCCAGTGCCGGTTTGAGCCTGTCCTAATACATCGCGACCGGCCATCACGAAAGGAATAATTTGTGCCTGAATTGGCGAAGGAGTTTCGTAGCCGACGCTTTCCAGAGCTTTTAACACCGGTTCTGACAGTGCTAAATCTTTAAAAGAAGGCGTGATGGCGGGGGTGTCGGACATGGGTAATACCTGTAGATAAAAAAGAGATGAGCTAACGCGACTGGTTAGCAACAACCCTTATTGTAGCTTAATTCACCTATCAATTGCTTAACTGATTGATAAATCCGGTAAATTAGCTGACTTGACTCTGAGAATAACGACGACAAATGAAGATAAAAAATTGTGCGCCAAAAATTAAATTGGCCATCACCAGGTGAATTGGCTGAGCAAGCGCGGGAAAGCCTAGCCTGTCTAAACTGACACCGGCCAAAATCGCTGTCACCACCAAACCTACTAATACATAAGCCATCCGCAACAACAGGTTATTTTTTTCAGCCTGTTGATAAATTTTCCAGCCCAACCAAAGATTGGTAAACAAAATCAACGAAGAGAACGAGCGATGCACGTAAAAAATGATCGGAAAACTATCGCGCCAGTATTCACGATCGATATAACTATGTTCATGGGCGATAAAATCCACCGCCTCTCTCACCTGCGTCCCCATTGCTACTTGCAACAAAGTCATCAACATGGCGACTTTCAAAACCACATCAAAACGCGGTGTTAGCCAGTCACTCACGACAGTTTGCAATATCGATTTCTGCGAACGGGCAATCGCATAAATCAACAAGGCGACAATAAACAAAGCCAACAACATATGCAGGGTAATCATCAAAGGCTTCAAATTACTAGCAACCACCGCCGAGCCGAGCCAACCTTGGAATCCCACCAATAAAAACACTGAAACCGCTAAATAAAAAATCGCTTTATCGGCTTTTAGATAAATCCGTGATGACCAAGCGGTTAAAAAAATCAAAAAGCCAATTGTCACACCAATCAAGCGATTAGTGTATTCGGTCCAAGTTTTCACAGGATTGAACTCGGTATTTTCATAACCCCGCGCCGCATAAATTTCATGATAATTGGCAGGTAACTCGGCTTCTGTCGTTGGTGGCACCCATTGTCCAAAACAAGTTGGCCAATCAGGACAGCCCATGCCAGCACCCGAAGCGCGGACAATGCCACCGACTAAAATCACAAAATACACAGCAAAAATTGTCAATGTACCTAAACGGCGAAAACGACTAGCGGCTAATGAATCAATCATGGTTTAACTCACTGGCAATAAGAGTAATAAGAGAACGCTGTTGGTCATTTAAAACCAAACTCGATGAATCTACATCGGCTACTTGTAACACAATTAGTAAATAAGTCTGTTGCCGATAATGTTGAGCCGTTAACACATGACCGACCGTTTGTTGGGTTTGGCTATCCAACACTGCACAGCCATCAGATGGCAACGCTAACAATTGATTGCTTTGTGCGGCGAATAAGCTACGCTTGGGTTTTCCCAGATAATGGGTTCGAGCAACGATTTCTTGGCCGGTATAACAGCCTTTGGTAAAACTAATCCCACCCAATTGATCAATGTTTAACATTTGCGGGGTGTATTGTTCTGATTGCTCAAAATCAAACCAAGGCAAGCCGTCGACAATGTCTTGATAGCGCCAAACGTCATTAGAGGCTTGATTAACAATCACTGGGGATTGAATCGGCTTAATCAGCAAGTAACGCGATAATGCTGATGGCAATTTGATGGTAATAAAATCTGCTTGATTAACAGAAAATGCCGGCTCCTCTGAATTTGCAGACGCTTGAGTTTGCAAACCATAAACCGCCCATTGCTGACGTTGATCAATCAACTTGACCGCTGAACGTAAAACATACATTTGCAGTTTTTTTAAAACTTTATCCAACAAACTCGCAGGCAATAGCAAACAAAAACCCGCTGCGGTTTTGATAATAATCAGGCTACTGATAACGCGACCTTTAGCGGTACAAAATGCGGCAATACTGGCCTGAGAATCGGATAAGTCATTAACATTACAAGTTAATTGACCTTGCAAGAATTTGGCGCTGTCCACGCCACTTACTTCGATAATGGCCAGATAATCTAAGTTAAAAATTTGAGAGTTAATTGAAGAATCCAAAACGCTAATCCATAAACAATAAGGTCAATCATTATAGACGCTCAACCACAACGAGCCAAAACCATGACAAAAAACACAGCACCAACATTAACTTTGTTAATTAAGTCGTCAACTTATCAACTTATTTTGATGAAAGCATTGCATCTAATCACCTTGGCTGCTTGCTGGTTAAATAATTTACCATCCTTGATACAAATCGGTTTATCTATAATTGTCATCGCTAACGCAATTTATCAGTATAAACAACCGAAATCGGATTTTTATCTGCGCTACAGCAGTGGCAACCAATGGTCGATAGCATTAAATAATCAATACTTTCAATCGATTACAATACAAACTACAACCGTCATCACTCAATGGCTATTGATACTGCATTATGAAATGGGACAACGCTCATTTACTCAATTGATTTTTAAAGATTCACTATCCAACAATAACTATCGACATCTAATAGTTAAGCTTAAAACCAACCACCAACCAGCAATCAGTCGCAGCTAGCGAGTTGATATTTGAGCCCCCCACTGTATAATCCGCGCACCTAAACCCCAGTCCTTTAGGACTTTTCTTACCCAATCTCATTCTAAAATTATGGCTCTTTACTGCGGAATCGTCGGCTTACCCAATGTTGGCAAATCAACACTTTTTAATGCACTTACCAAAGCAACCATCGCCGCCGAAAACTACCCTTTTTGTACCATCGACCCCAACGTTGGCGTGGTTCCAGTCCCTGATTTACGCTTAGATAAATTAGCCGAAATTGTTAAACCTGAACGCATCTTGCCAACCACTATCGAATTCGTTGATATCGCCGGCTTAGTTGCCGGTGCATCAAAAGGCGAAGGCTTGGGCAATCAATTTTTAGGTAATATTCGTGAAACCGACGCGATTGTTCATGTAGTACGCTGCTTTGAAGACGATAACGTGATTCACGTTGCTGGCAAAGTTGATCCTGTTAGCGATATTGAAGTAATTAACACTGAATTAGCCCTCGCAGACATGGCATCAGTAGAAAAAGCCATCCAAAAATCAGCCAAAGCCTCAAAATCGGGCAATAAAGATGACATTGCTAGAAAACAGGTGCTAGAAAAAGTGCTCGAACATTTAAACGCTGGCGAACCTGTCCGTTCACTGGGCTTAGATGACGATGAAATTAAACTGATTAAAGACTTGTGCCTAATTACCTTAAAACCAACTTTATACGTTGCCAACGTCCAAGACGACGGTTTTGAGCAAAATCCTATGCTGGATAAAGTTCGCGCCTTTGCAGATAAAGATGGCTCAAAAGTCGTACCGGTTTGCGCTGCAATTGAAGCCGAAATTGTGCAACTTGACGAAGATGAGAAAAAAGAATTCTTACAGGATTTAGGTCTTGATGAGCCAGGTCTTAATCGTGTTGTTCGCGCTGGTTACGAATTATTGAATTTATCAACTTATTTCACCGCCGGTGTTAAAGAAGTTCGCGCGTGGACTATTCCTGTTAATGCTACTGCACCACAATCAGCTGGCGTTATCCATTCCGACTTTGAAAAAGGCTTCATTCGCGCGGAAGTGATTGCTTATGAAGACTTTGTCAATTACAAAGGCGAACAAGGCGCAAAAGATGCCGGAAAATGGCGTTTAGAAGGCAAAGAATACAAAGTTCAAGATGGCGATGTTATGCATTTCAGGTTCAATGTTTGACAATTCTGCCAATTTTCAAATATAATAACTCGATATTCAAGGCGATATAGCTCAACTGGTTAGAGCGCGGGATTCATAACCCCGAGGTTCCAGGTTCGATTCCCGGTATCGCCACCAAATAAAACAAGGACTTACGAGAAATCGAAGTCCTTTTTTTATGCCTGAAATTCTCCAAGGCGCACTCAAGGCGCAGTTCAAAATAATACAGCTCAACAGCTGCCGAAAATCGATTTAATTTATTGTCGCCAACCGACGAGCCTTCTCCATAGTTTTACAGCGTTTTTTGATTGATTCGGTGGTAAATTTCAGGTCGGGCAATTCTGCATTGATGGCGACAGTCGGATTAGGTTTTCTATAGCAATCCTATTAAAACCTGATATTTGAACGACCAATAGGTCTCAATGAAATCATCTTAAATCGGCTACAATCGATCGAATTTGGTATCCACTCATCACTTTTCTTAAGCTCGCTTAAATCAAAAGAGCGAATCAAAGTGGATCTGAGAAAATTCAAAACTGAGGTATTTTATGCAAGACCGATGGTTATCTGTAAACGAAATTGGAATCTATTTCGGGCAGTTGTTACAAAAAGATTTTAGGCTGTAGGTTCCGCGAGCACGTAGTTCCAGTGCAATCGCCCGCCCCCTTTGCCTTGTTGTTTGAGTAGATGAACTCCACTAACGTCTCCTGAGTTAACCTCGTTTCGCACCGGCGCTTTTTATTAAATCGGTGCCGATTTTTAATCAGGTGGGTCAATTTTAGATTGTCATTAGTAGGTCAGTTTGCATTGTTGGTGACATCTATTTTTTTATCCTCCGCCCTCTAAAGCCCGCTATTTCTGCCATAGCCGCTGAATCGAAACAATATCTAGCTTTAATTGTTTTGTAATTTGGATCGTTACTTGAATGGTAAATACCATTTTTTGAGACCTTAATCGGCGCACTTTCTGGGCAAGCACCTTTAGCAAGCGGCTCTTTTTGGCCTAACATCAAGTCGAGCGATTTTGGTGATGGCAAGCCACGTTGGAATTTTCTCTGGCTACCATCTGGAAGTGGGCCAATATATTTTTGATAAGCCTGAATCCAGTTACTGGCGATTTCTCGCTGGGCTTGAGCGACTGGCAATTGGTTTGAACAAATCAAATCGTGCAATTTGTTTTCCAATTCATCTTTGACATGCGCATTTAAGGGCTGGGTAACAAACGATTCTGGCCATAAATTTTTGATTGAATTAGAACCGCCCAATTCAAGGCTGATTAAATGATCAACTTCATATTCGCCGGGTTGCCTCGAAGTAATGCCATAACTTTCATAAGCCAAGCGTTTCACCGATTCAGGGACATGACGCACGCTTTTTGAATAGCCACGACGACAGATCTGATTAGCATCAGTCGTCATCACCTCTCCTGGGGTTTTTACTGGGTCGGGCAATCCCCCAGAGTCCGCTAAACAAAGATTCGACGCTAATACTGCGCCGGCTAATAACCTTCTTAAAATCGACATATTCAATAGATAAACAAAACCAATAATCGTCTATTGTACAATTGAGCTTGGATTGTTTGTGGCTTACAACAGATTACTGCAAGCATCTGAATTTAATTTTTTAACCATGAGAACCACGCATGTCTAACGATATTCGCATTGAACGCTTAAGTGGCAATGCCTTAGTTAAATACATCCCTGAACTGGCCCGGCTTAGAATTGAAGTCTTCCGCGATTTTCCTTATCTCTATGACGGTGATTACGAATACGAAAAAAAATACCTGCAAACTTATATCGACTGCCCAGAAAGCGTGATTGTGCTGGCCTTTGATGGCGAAGCTATCATTGGTGCATCGACGGCAATTCCGATGAAATACGAAACCGATGAAGTCAAAAAACCGTTTATCGAAAATGGCTACAATCCTGATGACATTTTCTATTGCGGCGAATCGGTATTAAACAAAAACTATCGCGGCTTAGGGATTGGCGTACGGTTTTTTGAACAACGCGAAGCGCATGCTGCTGATTTGGGTGGCTTTAAACATCTTTGTTTTTGCTGTGTGGAACGCCCTGTTGATCACCCTCGCCGTCCAGCCGAATATGTGCCTTTGGACGCGTTTTGGAACAAACGCCGTTATTTCAAACATCCCGAGTTGAAAACCACTTACACCTGGAAAGACTTGGACGATGAACAAGAAACTCCAAAGCCGATGACTTTTTGGTTAAAGGAAGATCATGCCTAGAATCGCGACCGCCCAATATGACATCAGCTTCTTAGAAAACTGGGCTAACTTTGAAGCGAAAACCCGCCGCTGGGTCGCAGAAGCAGCCAGCAATAAAGCCGATATTTTGCTGTTTCCCGAATACGCTTGCATGGAACTGGCTTCGCTGTTTCCAAAAGCAGTTTATTCGTCGTTGTCCGAGCAATTAACCGCCTTGCAAAGTTTGAAAGAAGATTACTTGGCGTTGTTTAGCGGCTTAGCCAATGAACATCGGGTGTATATCCAAGCCGGCACCTTTCCTGTGTTGCATGACAATGGCGAGTTTCACAATCACGCTTATTTCTTTACCCCACAAGGTGATGTCGATTTTCAAGAAAAATTGACTATGACCCGTTTTGAAAATGAGCAATGGCATATTTCGCGCGGCTTGGAGATTAAAGTATTTGATACCGTATTCGGTAAAGTCGCCATCAATATCTGCTATGACAGCGAATTTCCGCATTACGCCCGTCAACAAGCTGAACGCGGTGCAACTTTGATTTTAGTGCCTAGCTGTACTGACACCGAAGCCGGTTATTATCGGGTGCGGATTGGCTGTCAGGCGCGCGCATTGGAAAATCAATGCTATGTGGTGCAAGCCAGCTTGGTGGGTAATGCGGACTGGTCGGAAGCGGTTGATGTCAATTGCGGTGCAGCAGCAATTTTTACACCCGTTGACCGTGGTTTCCCGAATAATGGCATCTTGTCGATTGGTGAATACAATCAAACTCAATGGGTTTATGGGGATTTGGATTTAGCGGCGATTGATAAGGTGCGCTTGGAAGGACAGGTATTTAATTATAAAGATTGGCCTAAACAATTTGATTGTCAATAGACATATTGGCGTTAAAAGAGTTTGGTGCAAAATAATTTTGTTTTGCACCGATTTCACTGCTTAAGTGACTTATATATAAACCAGTCTTAGAAAGAAAGATTGGTTGTTATTTTTTATCTAAATATAGTTTTTGATGTTTTAATACGCTAATAAAATCATTCATAACTAAACTTATC
>JBEGMT010000271.1:0-4129 GCA_041182925.1 Pseudomonadota bacterium
TATCGCATACCACCGCTGATGGTATTGAATGTTTGGTAACGGTCAATGGTGGCTTGGTGCCGTTCGATAGCATTAAAGTTGAGCATTTAATTGCAGGTCAACATTTTGCTGACAATCCGCTCAGTGCTTCTGAAACGGTAATTGGCTATTTACCGGGTACAGAAAATCTGAGAGCGCCTGGTAAAAACACTATTGATGCAATTCCGATTCGAGAAGATGGCGTTGCACCATTATTTGGCTTGGATGTTAATGTGCAAACCGGTTTGCGCCCACCTAGCCATGCCGAATTAATGGATTTATTACGTCAATGTGCCGGTGAAAAAGCATCATTATTCAGTTTGGCGGATAATTTGCCCTTAAAAAACCGCATGCTGTTAATGACCGATGGCGAGGATCGATTAGCGCGGACTGTTGAAATTGCTTATGCTCGACTGAGCCAAGTTAACCAAGCCTTATTATCAGCGTTGGAAAACTTATTCATTGGCAAAACCCCAGATTCACAGCCTAAGCTCTTCATGGCGATGGGCGGTGCGGGTTCTGGAAAAACTGCGGTCGAAGAAATGGCTAGAGCGATGTGCGGTGAGAATTTTGTTACCGCTTCGTTAGACGAATTCCGTAAGCTCAGTGATTTATATCAAGTGATGACGGCGGCTAATCATCACAGTGATGATTATGTTTACATCGAACCATTTGCCAATCGTCTGCGAGATTTAGTGGCACAAAAAGCCCGTGAAACTGGCATTAATATTCTCTATGACGGTACGGCAATTCCTTACAACCCGCGCTACTCAACTATCATTCAGCAATTCAAAACAGCGGGATTTAATACCAACATTACTGCGGTTGATGCCTTTTTGGTTAAACCGGCTGGACGTGAAACCGAATTATCGAGAGCGGGTGTAATTGGTAGCGTTAAAGCTCGCTTTGAAGTAACAGGGCGAGCCCTGCCGTGGGTGGTGACTATTGACAAGCATATCCGAGTACCTAGGGCATTTTTAAATGCTTTAGAAGATTCATCGCTGGATAAATTATCCTTATTTGCTAATGACGGTGATCGCGATAAACATTATTTGGTTGCTGAAAGCTTTTTGTTTTGTGATGAGGAATTGCTAAACCTGCAACAACATCAAGCGCAAGGTCAACTAACCAATTATTTAATTCAAGTCGTTAATCATCGCCATGACTCGGTATTAAGAAACCTGTCAGCTAATCAATCCGATTTGATTGCAGATTGGCTAAATCGCAATCCGTCGATAACTGAAGATAATGTTGGGTATCAAATTTATCGTGGTAGCGAAGTTAATCGGGTTTTATTGATTTATAACGTTAAGCGCATGGTTGATTTTGTCGAGAAATCACAGCTTAATCCCAATGCATCCGGTAAAGAAGGCTTATTACATAAGCCGATGGCTTTGGCATTTCATGTTGACCCTTACGCAAAACAGGCATCGATAACGCGTTTGCAAGGGTCAATGGAATAATTCTGATTTTTTATTAATAACTGACTTCCACTTCATAGCCAGTAAATTTACGGATATTAATCACTCCGGTATCCAATAATAAATACTGGCCTTTGATGCCTTGTAAGATGCCGCTGACAGTCGAATCTTTATCCAAATTAAAGGATTTAACTTTAATTGGGTATTGCAGGACCGGATAGTGAATGTCGATACTTTCTGCGTTCAGTAATACTTCGATTGCGTCGTTGCCAAATTGCTGACTAATCGCTGCCAAACCCGATTGGCATTTGCTCAGCAACTCATCGCGCAAGGTTTTTAAATCTAATGCTTCAACATGGTTTTTTAGCATTTTTTGCCAGCTGGTTTTATCGCTGATATGTTCGGCGATAGCTACTTCAACCAGGCCGGAAATGTGTCGTGATTTGACTTTGAAAATCGGTAGGGCTTGCACTGCACCTTGGTCTATCCAGCGTGTCGGGATTTGGGTTTGGCGAGTAATGCCAACTTTGATGCCAGATGAATTGGCGAGATAAACGTAATGTGGCTGGTAACAAAATTGTTCACCCCAGCTCGGTTCGCGACAAGTACCAGCGTCATAATGGCAAGTTTCCGGCTTCATAATGCACATGTCGCACTGCGCCAGTTTAATGAAGCAAGGGTAGCAATAACCTTGGTTAAAGCTTTTATTGGTTTTGTTTTGGCAATGGGTACAAAAAATCTTTCCACTGTAATGTAAGCTGATTTTTTGGCCGATTAGTGGGTTTAAATCCAAAACTTGCTCGCCTAGTGGCAAACGATATGTAACTGGATTGCCCAGTTTGGTGGTCATTTTATCCAAGCTGCCTAACACCTAATTAACCTCGGTCAAGTTTTAACACTTGCTATAATAACAGTGTTTATTTTTATATCAGGAGGATGTTAATGTCGTTTACTAAAGTTTCTGCTGGAAACAATATCCCGTTCGAAATTAATGTCATCATCGAAATTCCCGCCTTTAGCGATCCGGTTAAGTATGAAGTGGATAAATTAACCGGTGAATTAACCGTAGACCGTTTTATGGGCACGGCCATGCAATATCCCTGTAACTACGGCTATATTCCGCAAACTTTGTCAGAAGACGGTGATGCGGTGGATGTGATGATAGTGTCTCCTGCACCATTGTTAAGTGGTTGTGTGATTAGTTGTCGCCCGGTCGGTGTCTTGAAAATGATCGACGAAGCAGGCGCTGATCCAAAACTGTTAGCTGTGCCAATGCCTAAGTTGACGCCGTTTTATAACCACGTTACCGATTACCGCGATATGCAGCCGGATAAACTGGCCAAAATCACCCATTTTTTCCAGCATTACAAGGATTTGGAAGAGGGTAAGTGGGTCAGTGTTGAAGGTTGGGGCGGTTTGGAAGAGGCGAGAAAAGAAGTGATTGACGGGATTGCGCGTTATCAGGCTTCTTATGCGAGTCGTTAAGCGTTAGGTTTCATTAGGGTTAAACTGGTCCAGTAACAACCCGTTAATCTGTGAAAAATGCTTGATATTGCTGGTGCATAACAATTCATTATGCGCCATTGCTGTCGCAGCAATTAAAGCATCCCCCATTTCCATGCTATGACTCAAGGCAAATTGACGTACGAGCTGTCGAGCATGATAAGAAATGCCGTGATCAACTTCATGAATAGTGAATTGCAGCACTTTGAGCATTTTCTCAAAGGTAGCCAATTCGTTTTTACTACGACAAAACGGCACATATTCCATATAAGTCACCGCAGTAATTGAGCGCTGTTGAGTGTTTAAAATCAGCTCTTTGGCCGAGAGTAAGCCTCTATCGGCATAGATCAAAATATTGGTATCAAAGATCACTTAATGAGCTCCTGCGTCCTTTACGGATGGTGCGTAATTCTTCTTCGACCCCCGAAATCCCCAAATCTCGGTGCATACCAAAAAATTCATTAATCGCCGCTTCTTGCTGTTTAGAGTTTACAGTCGGTGTAGCAGGATGCACGATACCTAGTGTTTGGCCGTGATAAGTAATCTCAACGGTTTCCCCGCGCTTAAGTGCATCAATCAGCACTTTATGTTTTGATTGTAGTTGTGAGGCTGTTAGTTGCATCTTTAATAAAATAGGTAAATTAAAATAGCTATTCTAATAGTGGAATCGTCGTATAACAAGCAGGTTTTTAACCATGGATTGTTGGATGCGTATCTGACAACCTAAGCGCATGTGATAAAATTTCCAGCCGTTTTAAAATCGATGCAACGGTGAATCACCTTTGCAAGGTTATTTGTTTTTAACTCTACATTTGATAAGCACATGAACAAACCCAAAAAAGTCGCAATTCTTACCGCAGGTGGTTTGGCACCTTGCCTGAACTCTGCTATTGGCAGCTTGATTGAACGTTATACCGAAATTGACCCAAGCATCGAAATCATCTGCTACCGCGGTGGTTACAAAGGTTTGCTATTGGGCGATTACTACACCGTTACCCCAGAAATCCGCGCTAAAGCGGGTGTTTTGCAAAACTTTGGTGGCTCTATTATCGGCAACAGCCGGGTTAAATTAACCAACGTTAAAGATTGCGTTAAACGTGGTTTGGTTCAAGAAGGTCAAGACCCACAAAAAGTAGCGGCTGACCAATTGGTTAAAGACGGCGTTGATATTTTGCACACTATCGGCG
>JBEGMT010000272.1:0-3814 GCA_041182925.1 Pseudomonadota bacterium
GCTCAAGGCTTGGCTTTGCGCGATGTTGCTCATGCCTGTATTGATATTTCCGATGGCTTGGCTGCTGATTTAGGTCATATTTTGCAAAAAAGCGGGGTCGGGGCGAGTTTGGATTGGGATAAATTGCCGTTATCAGCCGAAGTGCAACGCTATATTCAACAAACCGATGATTGGCAATTACCGTTGGTGGCGGGTGATGATTACGAATTATGTTTCACCGCACCGGCGCAATCGCAACTGCCTGAGGGGTGTTATTGTGTTGGCGTGATTGAAGCGGAAGCCGGGTTACGCATCCAACGCGGTGGGCAGCCACAATTATTAGAGGTAACAGGTTTTGAGCATTTTTCTTAGACCGCATTACGGCAAAAATCAGTTAAGCGCCAAGCAAATCTTAAAAGATCCGGTGTTATTGTTAGCCTTTGGTTTTGGTTCCGGTTTATCAAAATATATGCCGGGTACCTTGGGAACTTTGGCCGCCGTGCCGATTTATTTAGCCTTAATGTTTTATACAGATCCAAGTATTTATTTAATCGCAACCGCTTTGAGCGTGATGATTGGCATCTGGATTTGTGACCAAGCCGCTAAAAAATTAGCAGTGCATGATTTTGGCGGCATCGTATGGGATGAGGTTGCCGGTTTTTTAATCACCCTTTATGGCTTGCCTTTAACTTGGCAAACCCTGCTTGCTGGATTTGTGGCATTTCGTTTGTTTGACATTATTAAACCTTGGCCGATTCGCTACTTAGATAAACAAGTTGACGGTGGCTTTGGCATTATGCTCGACGATGTTGTTGCAGGCATTTTTGCGGCGTTGGTGCTGCATATCTGGTTTTAGTTTTAATCGCTAAAAGAGCCTTAATCTGTAACAGTGTTAAAATCCCGCCATCTACTTAGCTAACTACATATCATGAAACACGTCGAACTTCTTTCACCCGCCGGTACTTTGCGTAACATGCGTTATGCCTTCGCTTTTGGTGCCGATGCCGTTTATGCCGGTCAACCTCGTTACAGTCTTCGCGTGCGTAACAACGACTTTTTAGCCGACAATTTGGCTAAAGGGATTGCGGAAGCGCATGACTTAGGCAAAAAGTTTTTCTTGGCTGCCAATGTGATTCCACACAATGCCAAAATCAAAACCTTTGTTAAAGACATGGCCCCCGTGATTGCCATGAAGCCTGATGCTTTAATTATGGCTGACCCAGGCTTGATTATGATGACTCGTGAACAATGGCCAGAAATGCCGATTCACTTGTCGGTGCAAGCTAATACCGTTAACTATGCCAGTGTTAAATTCTGGAAAACCATGGGTGTAGAGCGGGTGATTTTGTCGCGCGAATTATCGCTGGATGAAATCGCCGAAATTCGCCAACAATGCCCTGATATGGAATTGGAAGTGTTTGTTCACGGTGCTTTGTGTATCGCTTATTCAGGCCGTTGCTTGTTATCTGGCTATTTTAATCACCGTGATCCAAACCAAGGCACTTGCACCAATTCTTGCCGTTGGAAATACGACACCGTGCCTGCCGAAGAAAATGCCGAAGGCGATTATGTGCCAAGTAGCAATAGCGTGTTGTCGATGAGCGATATTAATGACCAACTTAGTACAGCCAGTTGTGGCGGCGCCCAGCGTCATCCTTTAGCCGACAATATTTATTTTCTGGAAGAAGAAGGGCGTAAAGGTGAATTATTGCCGGTGATGGAAGATGAAAACGGCACTTACATCATGAATTCCAAAGACTTACGGGCGATTGAGCATGTGCAGCGATTGGTCGAAATCGGGGTTGATAGCTTAAAGATTGAAGGGCGTACCAAATCGCATTTTTATGTGGCGCGTACTGCACAATCTTATCGCCGAGCGATTGACGATGCCTTAGCGGGTCGTCCTTTCCAACCGCAATTAATCGGTATTTTGGATAATTTGGCCAATCGCGGCTACACCGATGGTTTTTATCAACGTCATCACACCCACGAACATCAAAACTATATTTCTGGTTACTCGAAAAGCCACCAACAGCAATTCTGCGGCGAAATTACTGCCTATGATGCTGCGACCGGTTTAGCTGATGTCAGTGTTAAAAACAAATTTGCGGTTGGCGATAAAGTTGAAATGATTTTGCCAAATGGCAATCGCGATATTACCGTTGATGCGATGTTTGATAAATACGGCAACCCAGTGCAAGAAGCCTTGGGTGGCGGCTATGAAGTACGGATTCCATTGCCAGAAGCCGAATGTCAATATGGCTTGTTGGCGCGTTATTACTAATCATTGTCGGAGGCTTTATGCCGTTTCATACCGCTGATTTGTGTGACCAATTTTCTCAGCAAAATAATTTTCAAATTGCTGAGCCTATTTTCAGGTTTTTTGGTAACCAGCTTCGTTTCAGCGGTTTGATTACCACGTTGAAAGTGTTTGAAGACAGTAGTTTGATTCGTGAAACTTTGCAGCAAAAAGTGGTGGATCGAGTATTGGTGATTGATGGTGGTGGTTCGCGACGTTGTGCTTTATTAGATCAACAATTAGTCATGCTGGCACACGAAAACGGTTGGCAAGGCATTGTGGTTTACGGCTGTATTCGCGGTTCCGACCTGATTCAACAACTACCAATTGGGGTGATGGCGTTAAATACTCACCCTTTACGTGCTGATAAACACGGACGAGGTGATAGTGATGTGATGATTACTTTTGCTGGCGTCAACTTTAAAAAAGATCATTATTTATATGCCGATAGCGATGGAATTATCGTCGCCGAAACAAAATTGGATTAAAATCACTTCACCTTAACCCAGTAAAATAGTCAAGAATATGCAAATCGTACTCGCAAACCCTCGTGGATTCTGTGCCGGTGTTGACCGTGCCATTGAAATTGTTGATCAAGCTATTGATACCTTCGGTGCGCCGATCTATGTGCGTCATGAAGTAGTACATAACCGTACCGTTGTTGATGGCCTAAAAAAGAAAGGTGCGATTTTTATCGAAGATTTAAGCGATGTGCCAGTGGGGTCCTATTTGATTTTCAGTGCCCACGGTGTATCTAAACAAGTTCAAAAAGAAGCAGAAGAGCGTCAGTTGACGGTATTTGATGCGACTTGTCCTTTGGTAACTAAAGTCCATATGCAAGTGGCTAAGCATGCTAAACAGGATCGCGAAGTGATTTTGATTGGTCACGCAGGTCATCCAGAAGTCGAAGGGACTATGGGGCAATACGATAAATGTACCGAACACGGTGATATTTATTTGGTAGAAACGCCAGAAGACGTTAAAAATCTTAAAGTCAATAATCCTGAAAATTTGGCTTATGTCACCCAAACCACCTTGTCGATGACCGACACCAAAGTAATGGTTGATGCCTTACGCGCTCATTTCCCGTCAATCAAAGAACAGAAAAAAGACGATATTTGCTACGCCACCCAAAACCGTCAAGACGCAGTCCATGACTTAGCGGAAATTTCTGACCTGATTTTAGTGGTTGGTTCACCTAATAGCTCTAACTCAAACCGTTTACGCGAAATTGCTGAGCAACTCGGTAAACCCGCTTATTTGATTGATACCGCAAAAGACATGGAGCAAGCATGGTTTGAATCCGTCAATGTGGTTGGTGTGACTGCCGGTGCGTCTGCGCCAGAAGTGTTAGTGCAAGCCGTGATTCAACAATTGAAGGATTGGGGTGGTGAAACTACCACGGTTCGAGAAAACCAAGGCATTGAAGAAAAAGTGGTATTTTCAATACCTAAGGAATTAAAAAAGCACATTCAAGCCTAGTCGCTTATCCCGTAAGCTTAATGCGGGAATCGCTTTATAGTACAATTCCAAGCC
>JBEGMT010000273.1:0-11989 GCA_041182925.1 Pseudomonadota bacterium
ACTTAACAAAAAATACTTGGCTTTGGTAATCTCGGCTGTTTTTGTTGTAGGTTGTAGTTCAGATGAAAAAGAGGGTTTAGCTGATGGTACTCAAGGTACTGACGCATCAACTAGCGGTTACAGCGATGGTTCTATGTCGGGTAGCCAATTCGGTTCAGGCAATGGATTCGGTTCAGGTTCTGGATCACATTTAGGCCCGGAGTTCAGCGATCCAAATAATCCGTTGTCAAAACAAGTTATCTATTTTGAATTAGATAGCAGCCAAGTTAAACAAGACTATGTGCCTGTTGTCGCAGCTCATGCGCGTTATTTGGCTTCACATCCTAACCAACGTGTTATCTTGGCCGGTAATGCTGATGAACGTGGTTCAAGTGAATATAACATTGCTTTGGGTGAGCAACGTGCGAAATCTGTTGAAAGAATGATGAGATCGCAAGGTGTTAGTTCTAACCAATTAGAAATTGTTAGTTATGGTGAAGAAAAACCTGCAGTATCAGGCCATAGTGAATCAGCATGGCAACAAAATCGTCGCGTGGAAGTAGGCTATCAATGAGACAAAATGCACTTTTGATTTTATGCGTTAGTGGTCTATTGATTTCAACTAATGCGTTGTCTGCCAATAATTACAGTGATGTTAATCCACAGCAAATGTCGGTGCAGACTGATAATGCTATGTTCGATTTGCTGGCGAGAGTTGAGCAGTTACAAGCAGAAGTGCAGCAGTTGAGAGGGATGGTTGAAGAGCAATCGCAAACCATCGCTGATCTCGAAAAGAAACAAAAAAATATGTATGCCGATTTGGATGGGCGGGTGCAGTCTTTAGCGACACCAGCACCTGCTCAGCCACAAGTAGTTTCAGGACAGCCTGCTGTTCAAGCACCTACCTCACCAGCTGTATCAGTTCCTGTCGCTAATGTTCCCGCACCCGCACAAAATGCAGTCCAAGGAACGGAACGTGAGCGTTATCAACAAGCTTATGACAGCTTACGCAATGGTCATAATGCCCAAGCTGTGAAAATGTTTGAGACTTTATTGGTCGACTATCCAGCAGGTGAATATGCTGATAATGCCCAATATTGGTTGGCAGAAGCTTATAAAGTGAATCGCGAAATTGATAAATCCCGAGCGGCTTTCACTAAAGTGGTTGTTCAATATCCTAATAGTGCAAAAGTCCCCGATGCGTTATTGAAATTAGGCTACATCGAAGCGGATATGCAAAACGCGGTCAAAGCCCGCGAGTATTTGTTAAGAGTGACTAATAATTATCCAAATTCACCTGCTGCTCATCTTGCTGCCAAAAAACTGGCGCAAATGCCATAGATGATCTGAATGGATCAAGCATTACGTATTTCGGAAATTTTTTATTCACTTCAAGGTGAAACCAATACGGTTGGTATTCCAACGGTATTTGTTCGTCTGACTGGCTGTCCATTGCGCTGTTCATATTGCGATACGGAATATGCTTTTACTGGTGGTGAAAAATTCAGCCAAGCGCAAATTATCAGCAAAATCCAAGCCTTTAATTGTCAATATGTGACGATTACAGGCGGTGAGCCTTTAGCTCAGCTAGGTTGTAATGCTTTGATGGTTGAA
Source organism: Pseudomonadota bacterium (assembly GCA_041182925.1). GTDB lineage: Bacteria > Pseudomonadota > Gammaproteobacteria > Methylococcales > Methylomonadaceae > Methylomonas. The sequence goes on from JBEGMT010000273.1 coordinate 1,594, forward strand.
TTATTGGATTTGGGGTTTATGGTTTCTTTAGAAACCAGCGGTGCATTGGATGTTTCGGCAGTTGATCCGCGAGTGGTTAAAGTGATGGATCTAAAAACCCCGAGTTCCGGTGAGATTCAGCGTAACCGCTATGCCAATATCGAATATCTTAATTCACAAGACCAAGTCAAGTTCGTCATCGCCGATGATGCAGATTACCAATGGTCAAAACAGCAAATCATTGAGCATCATTTACTTGAACGTTGCCAAGTCTTATTTTCACCAGTGATGGGTGTCATGCCGGCTGTTGAGTTAGCAGAGAAAATTCTCGCCGATCAATTAGCGGTTCGTTTTCAAATTCAACTGCATAAATATCTTTGGAATGATGCACGAGGAAAATAATCAAGCTAAATCCGCCGTGATTTTGTTATCAGGTGGTTTGGATTCTATTACGGTGTTGGCGTTAGCTAAGCAACGGGGTTATTCATGTTATGCCTTAAGTTTTGATTACGGACAGCGGCATAATGCCGAGCTTGAAGCTGCGAAGAAAATTGCCCAGCATTATCAGGTTGTTGAACACAAAGTCATCAAATTGGGCCTAGATAGCATTGGAGGTTCTGCGTTAACCGATCAAAATATTGACGTACCAACATCGCCACAATTGGGGATTCCGGTCACTTATGTGCCGGCTCGTAATACTATTTTTTTATCGTTTGCCCTAGGTTGGGCTGAAGTATTGGATGCTCATGATGTGTTTATTGGCGTCAATGCAGTGGATTATTCCGGTTATCCCGATTGTCGGCCTGAGTTTATTAATGCCTTTCAGGACATGGCCAATTTAGCCACTAAAGCCGGCGTTGAGGGGCATAAAATCAAGATTCATGCGCCGTTAATCAAACTCAGTAAATCTGAAATTATCAAACAAGGTTTGGAATTAGGGGTTGATTACGCCCAAACCGTTTCCTGTTATTCAGCGGATGATCAGGGTAGAGCTTGTGGGCATTGTGACGCTTGTCGCTTACGGGCGGCGGGTTTTGCAGGTTTAGGTGTTGCCGATGCAACGCTTTATCAAGAGTAAAGTCATGGCTAAACAAGCATTTGGCGTTAATAAAGTTTATAATTCGACCAAAACTAGCCCCTGTCGCAAGATAGGGGTTTTTTGTTATAAGGGTATTTGAGGTATCTCACCAAGCATGGCGCAAAAACTGTATATACAAACTAACGGCTGTCAAATGAACGAGTACGATTCCGACAAAATGCGGGATGTACTGATTGCTTCACATGGCATGGAATTAACCGATATTCCCGAACAGGCAGATGTTTTATTGTTAAACACCTGTTCGATTCGCGAAAAAGCCCAAGAAAAAGTCTTTTCTGCTGTTGGTCGCTGGAAAAAAATCAAAGATAAACGCCCCGATGTGATTATTGGCGTTGGCGGTTGTGTTGCTAGTCAAGAAGGTGCGGCATTACAAAAACGTGCGCCCTGTGTTGATATTGTTTTCGGCCCCCAAACTTTGCACCGTTTGCCTGAATTGCTTGATAAAGCCCGCAGTAGCAATAAAGGTGTTGTCGATATTTCTTTCCCTGAAATTGAAAAATTTGATGCGTTGCCAGAGCCTAGAGCCGAAGGTCCTAAAGCGTATGTTTCAGTGATGGAAGGTTGTAGTAAATATTGCACTTACTGCGTGGTACCTTACACGCGGGGTGAAGAAGTTAGTCGTCCCTTAAATGATGTCATCGCAGAAATCACTTCCTTGGCTAAACAGGGGGTGCGTGAAATCAATTTATTGGGCCAAAATGTCAACGCTTATCGCGGTGAGATGGAAGATGGTGAGATTGCCAATTTTGCTTTATTGCTACACTTCGTGGCAGCGGTTGATGGCATTGATAGAATCCGTTTTACCACTTCGCATCCTTTGGAATTTACCGATGATATCATCGAAGCCTTTGCCGAAATTCCACAATTAGTCAATCACTTGCATCTACCGGTCCAAAGTGGAAGCAATCGGATTTTGGCAGAAATGAAACGCGGTCATAAGCGCGAAGATTATCTGGAAATCATGCGTAAAATCAAAGCGGTTCGCCCAGGTATCAGCTTATCGTCTGATTTTATTATTGGTTTCCCCGGTGAAACCGAGCAAGACTTTGAAGACACTATGGCCTTGATTGAAGAAGTCGGTTATGACTTTTCTTATAGCTTTATCTTCAGTCCGAGACCAGGTACTCCTGCGGCTAATTTTCCAGATGATGTCAGTATCGAAGTGAAAGAACAACGCTTAAAGCGTCTGCAGACTCGCTTAAACGAAATGACGATGGCAATTTCTGAGGCTATGATAGGCACCGTGCAAACTGTGTTGGTTGAAGGCATTTCCAGAAAAAATCCATTACATTTAACCGGCAGAACTGAAAATAACCGAGCGGTTAATTTTGCCGGTCACCCGCGATTAACCGGTCAATTTGTTGATGTGTTAATTGCCGAAGCATTGCCAAACTCCTTGCGAGGACGCGCTGTCGAATCATCTGTTGAAAAAATCATTCAAAAATTATCGTGAGTCACAACCATTTTTCGCAAGAAATCACTTTATTGCCCGCTGATATTGATCGTCTGTCGAATTTTTGTGGGCAATTAGACGTTAACCTGCGACATATCGAGCAGCGCTTGCAAGTCGAAATCGCCAATCGTAGTAATCATTTCAGAATTTCCGGTGATGAAAATGCGGTAAGAACGGCTTGTGCTGTGATGCAAAAACTTTATCAATTGGCTGAAAGGGAAGAAATCAGTCCTGAGCAAGTGCATTTAAGTTTGCAAGATTCCAGCATTGATCAATTACTTGAAAATCCAGCGCCTAAACATCAAGCTTTGGTCGCGATTAAAACCAAGCGTGGTGTGATTAAAGGTCGCGGTCAAAATCAGCAAGATTATCTACAAAAAATACTCCAACACGATATTAACTTTGGTGTCGGGCCGGCTGGGACTGGTAAAACCTTTTTAGCGGTGGCTTGTGCGGTTGAAGCATTGCAAAATGAAACTGTGAGGCGAATTGTTTTAGTTCGTCCTGCGGTGGAAGCAGGCGAGAAATTAGGATTCTTACCGGGTGATATGGCGCAAAAAGTCGATCCTTATTTAAGACCTTTATACGATGCTTTGTATGACATGCTGGGCTTTGAGCGGGTCGAAAAGTTATTAGAGAAAAATGTTATCGAAGTCGCGCCATTGGCATTTATGCGGGGTCGCACTTTAAATGATTCCTTCATTATTCTCGATGAAGCACAAAACACCACCACTGAACAAATCAAAATGTTCCTAACCCGTATCGGCTTTGGCTCAACTGCAGTGATTACCGGCGATGTGACGCAAATTGATTTGCCTAACGAAAAAATGTCGGGTTTAAAGCATGTTTTGCAGGTTTTAAAAGATGTTGAAGGGATTAGTTTTACCTTTTTCGGTGTGCGTGATGTGGTCAGACATCCTTTAGTACAAAGAATTGTCGCGGCATACGATAAATACGAATTACAGCAAAAACATGAATTATCTTGATATTCAATTAGCGACGAGCTATGCCGATTATCCGACTGAACAACAGTTTCAGTTATGGATTAATACGGTATTGCAGGAAGATGATCAAGATTCAGAAATCGTGATTCGCTTGGTTGATGATCAGGAAAGTGCTGAATTAAATCAGCAATATCGGCATAAACAAGGTCCAACCAATATTCTGAGTTTTCCATTTGAGGCCCCGGATGGTTTTGATACTGCTTTGCTGGGTGATTTAGTGATTTGTGCGCCGCTGATCGCACTAGAAGCTCAGCAACAAAACAAGCCATTATTTGATCACTGGGCGCATATTACGATTCACGGTGTTTTGCATTTACTAGGATATGATCACATTAACGATAGCGAGGCTGAAGAAATGGAAGCTTTAGAAATCAAAATCCTGAGTAGATTAAATATAAATAATCCTTATTTGGAAGAGAGTGAACAATGAGCGAAGGTAACCCCCCGAGTAGTCAGTCCCATCAGAAAAATTTAATTGAACGTATTAGTTCGTTTCTGACTGGGGAGCCGCAAGATCAAGAAGATTTACTGGCGATACTTAGAGAGTCACAAGAAAAACGCTTGTTAGATTCAGATGCGCTAACCATGATGGAAGGCGTGATGCATGTTTCAGAAATGCGGGTCAGAGATATTATGATTCCGCGTTCGCAAATGGTTGTTGTGCCCGGCGATGCCGAGTTGGAAACTATTTTTCCTTTAGTGGTCGAATTTGCCCACTCTCGTTTTCCCGTTATTGAAGAAGATCGCAGTAAAGTAATTGGCGTTTTGTTGGCCAAAGATTTGTTGAAACATCTGCTTACAGACAAAAAACTCAAGGTTGAAGATGTCATGCGCCCTGCGAGTGTGGTGCCAGAAAGTAAGCGTTTAAATATCTTGCTCAAAGAATTCCGTACTGAGCGGAATCACATGGCGATTGTGGTTGATGAATACGGCAACGCAGCGGGATTGGTGACGATTGAGGATATTCTCGAGCAAATCGTTGGTAAGATTGAAGACGAGCATGATGAAGACGAAAATCAAGAATACATTTCACAACGAAGTGAAAGAGAATTCATTGTCAATGCCTTAACACCCATCGAAGAGTTTAACGACTATTTTTCAGCCGATTTAGAGGACGATGAATGCGATACTATCGGTGGTTTGATTGTCCAGCGGCTTGAACATTTCCCGAAAAAAGGCGAGAAAATTGATCTAGAAGATTTTGGTTTTGAAGTGTTACGTGCGGATAATCGACGTGTGCATTTGTTAAGGTTAAAATTGAAATAACAATACACAGATTGGGCTTTGGTCAATTTTAAATTGATTAATGCCTGATTTGCTGTTAATTAAAAGTGACTTTTATTTTTTGCATAAAAAAACCACCTTCTGAACAGAAGGTGGTTAAGTAAGCTAAATGAATTATTTAGCTTGGCTTAAGATATCATTGTTGAAATCTTTGTGTTTAGCTAAAACTTGAGCTTCAGCTGCTGCTGTTGTTTGGGCGCTACCAGCCAAATGCTCAGTTTCACGGCTTTTCAAAATGAAAACGCCGATGATAGCGATAAGAGTTACTGCGATAACAACAGTCATTGTATTGTCTTTTTCTTGCTCAGCCATTTTATAATCCTCTATTTCATTGTTGTAATAATAAGCCTTCTTTCAAAGGCGCAATCAGATTGCTCGTCGAAATTAGTATTGTTTTTTGGTCGACGGCGCAATTTTTACACTCAAAAATGTTTCGTGTCAAAACTTAAATTTCAAAAAAAGCTATTTTTTGTTGGAAGTCATCGTTTTTAGCCGGCTTTTATTTGCTATTTTCTTTTTATATTAACTACTTAGGTTTTTGAGGTTTGTTAGTCTTTGCTCGATTGTTTTGCAAAAATTTGGCATGTCGATGTTATGCGTTATGTTAGGTAATGGTCGTCGATTTCAAGATAAAACCATTCTGTAATAGAATGGCCGTCCTTTTACCAAGACTCGGCTTTTCAATATGCGTTGTCCGTTTTGTTCTGCACAAGATACTCGGGTGGTTGATACCCGCTTGGCTGATGATGGCGAACAAGTTAAACGTCGTAGAGAATGTGTTGGCTGTAAAGAGCGTTTTACGACATTTGAAGTAGTTGAGTTGGCATTGCCAAGAATCATTAAAAGAAATGGTGTGCGTCAAAGTTTTGATGAAAATAAATTACGCTCTGGTATGCAGCGGGCTTTGGAAAAAAGACCCGTCAAAGCCGATGCGGTTGAAGCCGCAATCAGTCGGATCAAAAAAGCCTTAATGGCTAAAGGTGAGCGCGAAATTCCTGCTTACCAATTAGGTGAGTTGGTGATGAAAGAGCTTAATCAACTTGATCATGTGGCATTTGTCCGATTTGCCTCTGTGTATCGTAGCTTTGAAGATGTCAGTGAATTTACCGAAATGATCGCCAACTTACAGAAGCATGATAGCTAATAACGATCATGCTTATATGGCTCATGCCATTAAGCTTGCCAAAAATGGCCTTTATACGACTGATCCCAATCCGCATGTGGGTTGTGTAATAGTCAAAAATAATCAAATTATTGCCGAAGGTTGGACGCAAAGAGCTGGATTTGCTCATGCTGAAGTCGATGCTTTAGGCAAAACCCAGGATGCGGATGGTGCAACGGCATATGTGACTTTAGAACCTTGTAGTCACACCGGGCGCACTGGCCCATGTTGCGACGCCCTGATTCATGCAGGAATCAAACGGGTGGTGATTGCCATGCAAGATCCCAATCCCTTGGTTGCAGGACGAGGTATAGCAAGCATTAAAGCCGCCGGCATTGACGTCACTTTAGGGGTTTTGCAGCAGGAAGCCAGTGAATTAAATCGCGGCTTTTTCAAACGAATGAGCCAAAATTTACCGTGGATACGCAGTAAATTAGCGATGAGTTTAGACGGACGCACTGCAATGGCATCGGGTGAAAGCAAGTGGATTACATCGCCACAAGCCCGCCAAGATGTGCAGCGTTGGCGTGCGGAAAGTAGCGCGATTCTGACCGGTGTTGATACGGTCATTGCCGATGATCCACAGCTCAATGCTCGAGTCGATTTTGATTTGGAACAACCGATTAAAGTCGTGTTAGATTCGTGTTTAAGGCTGCCTTTAACGGCCAAAATTCTCGAAAACTCGGCTGAAAACTGGATTTTTACTTGTTGTGAAAATCCACAAAAACAGCAGCAATTGCTTGAAAAAGGCTGCAAAGTGTTTCAAACCAACGCAGTTAATGGTCGGGTTGATTTAAAACAGGTTTTTACCATGCTTGCCGAGCAACAAATTAACACGGTCTGGGTGGAAGCTGGTGCTACTTTAAACGGTGCATTATTAGACAGTGGTTTAGTGGATGAATGGCTGATTTACATGGCACCTTGTGTGCTTGGTGATCAAGGGCGAGGCCTGTTTTGTTTGCCAGATTTGCAGAAAATAGACGATAAAAAACAATTTAATTTACAGGATGTTAGAGCAGTTGGCCCGGATTTGAGGCTAAGATTAAGTTCGCAGAAAATTTAAAAGGTAGCGATGTTTACAGGCATTATTTTAGCGGTCGGCACGATTGCCGACATTCAGCCACGCGGTGGTGATTGTCGATTAAAAATTGCTACAGGCAAATTGTCATTAGTCGATTGTGCCTTGGGCGATAGTATTGCTGTCAACGGGGTGTGTTTAACCGCCGTTGAATTGGGCGATCATTACTTTTGTGCCGATGTTTCCAACGAAACACTGTCACGCACCATCTTGAAATCGGCAAAAGCCGGTGTTGCGGTCAATTTAGAATTAGCGATGACACCCTCAAGCCGCTTAGGCGGTCATATTGTTAGTGGGCATGTTGATGGGATTGGCAAATTGGTTGAAAAACAAGCCGATGGCCGTTCGATTCGCTTCAAATTCAAAGCGCCAGACAGTTTAGCCAAATACATCGCCGAAAAAGGCTCGATTTGTATTAATGGCATCAGTTTGACCGTCAATAGCGTTGAGGGTGCTTGTTTTAGCGTCAACATTGTTCCGCATACCTTGCAAGAAACTACTTTAGGTAGCGCGGAAGTGGGTGTTGAAGTCAATTTAGAAGTCGATTTACTGGCGCGTTATTTAGAACGATTAATGCAAGGCGATGCCGCGGCTCATCAGCAAGGTAGCATCACAGAAGCCTTATTACACCAAGCAGGCTTTATCAAATGAACAGCATAGAAGAAATTATCGAAGACCTGCGCCAAGGCAAAATGGTCATCATTATGGATGATGAAGATCGTGAAAACGAAGGCGATTTGTTGATGGCGGCGGCTTTTGCGCGTCCCGAAGACATTAATTTTATGGCCAAATATGGCCGCGGTTTGATTTGCTTAACCTTAACCCGTGAGCGTTGTCAGCAACTGCGCTTGCCATTGATGGTCAGTGACAATCAAACCCCTTATACCACCAACTTTACGGTGTCGATTGAAGCGGCAGAAGGCGTCACGACAGGTATTTCAGCGGCTGATAGAGCGCTGACTATTCAAGCGGCAGTGGCAAAAAATGCCCAGCCCAGCGATTTAGTGCAACCTGGCCACATTTTTCCTTTGATGGCGCAAGCGGGCGGCGTACTAAATCGAGCAGGGCACACCGAAGCCGGTTGTGATTTGGCGCGTTTAGCCGGTGTAGAACCGGCGGCGGTGATTGTTGAGATTCTTAACGATGACGGTACCATGGCGCGTCGTCCTGATTTAGAAATCTTCGCTAAACAGCATAACCTCAAAATTGGCACTATCGCCGATTTAATCCATTACCGCATTCAGCATGAAAACACTTTAGAACGCATCAGCGAATGCGCTTATCCGACTGAGTTTGGGGATTTTAGACTCTATGCTTACCAAGATCGCAACGACGACAATGTCCATTTAGCCTTAGTTATGGGCGATGTAGCGGGCGATGAGCCGGTGTTGGTTCGAGTGCATTCACGCAATTTAAGCGATGATTTATTTTTCTCTAAACGTAGCGATTGCAGCTTGCCTGTTCGTGAAGCGATGAAAAAAATCGCCGAAGCAGGGCGTGGGGTGTTGGTGATTATTCGTCAAAATGAAACCAATAAAGCCCTAGTCGAATTGATCCACGGTTATCAATTACAGGACAATGGTATTAAAAATAGCTCCGGTCAGAGCGCCGATATCGATTGGCGCATGACCGGCACAGGCTCCAGAATTTTGTCCGATTTAGGCGTCAGGCGCCTAAAAGTGATGGGCACACAACGAAATTACATCGGTTTATCCGGTTACGATTTACAAGTGGTCGAGCACGTCGAAGCCACCATTTAATTCTCATTCACCCATTCAACAAAAGGTAAACACATGACAACTGTCAATACCATTGAAGGTAATTTTTCCGCGCAAGGCGGTAAGTTTTGTATCGTTTCTTCACGCTTTAACAGCTTTATTGTTGACCAACTCGAAGGCGGCGCGATTGATGCTTTAGTACGTCACGGCGCGGATAAAGAGCAAATTACCTTGGTTAAAGTCCCAGGTGCTTTTGAATTGCCGGTTGCTGTGCAACGGATTGCTGCCAGCAAAAAATACGATGCGATTATCGTTTTAGGTGCGGTGATTCGTGGTGGTACACCGCATTTTGAATACGTGGCAGGCGAATGTGTAAAAGGCATTGCCCAAGTCTCTTTGCAATACGATTTACCGGTTAGTTTTGGTGTTTTAACCGTTGATAGCATCGAACAAGCGATTGAAAGAGCAGGTACTAAAGCCGGCAATAAAGGCGCAGAGGCGGCTTTATCTGCGATTGAAATGGTTAGTTTATTTAATAACTTATCGAGTTCGAGTCAGGGCGTTTAATGAGCGAAGCAAAAACCAATGCCCGAAAGTGCGCGGTGCAGGCCTTATATCAATGGCAAATGTCGGGCAATAGTTTGGCCCGCATCGAAACTTATTTTTTAGAAGAAGAATTGCTGAAAGGCGCACAGAAAACTTATTTCACTGAGTTGTTTCATGGTGTGCCTAAGCAATTAGATGTGATTGATGCAGCCTTGGCAGAATTTGTTGATAGACCGGTTGAGAAAATTGATCCGGTTGAGCGGGCAATTTTGCGTATCGGCGTTTATGAATTAATCAATCGGCTTGAAACCCCTTACAAAGTGATTATTAACGAAGGGGTTAATTTGGCGAAATTCTTTGGTGCCGATGGCAGTCATAAATACGTCAACGGCATTCTCGATAAAGTCGGTCAAAAAGTCCGCGCGGTGGAAATCGCTGCTAAACAAGGCAAAGCCGTCAGCTAATGGCGCAGGCCGAGTTCGATCTGATTCGGCGATATTTTGCCGTTCACCAACCGCAACATCGCTTTACCCAATTGGGCATAGGCGATGATTGCGCGTTGCTTAATTTGCCAGCTGATTACCAGCTTGCTGTCACTGCCGATACCATGGTCGAAAACGTGCATTTTTTTGCCGATGTCGAACCTGAGTTATTAGGCCACAAGCTATTGGCGGTCAATCTTAGCGATTTAGCCGCGATGGGCGCGGAACCGTTTGCGGTGACTTTGGCTTTAACCCTGCCCAAAATTGATCATCCTTGGCTACAAGCCTTTTCGCAAGGCTTTATCAAGCTGGCTCAACAGTATCATGTCGATTTGATTGGTGGTGATACCACCTCAGGGCCGTTAACCTTAACTGTGCAAGCAATGGGCGCAGTGCCAAAAGGCAAAGCCTTATTGCGTTCCAATGCCAAAGTTGGCGATTTAATTTATGTCACCGGTCAATTAGGCGATGCTGGTTTAGGATTGAAAATTAAGCAAGGTTTGGTTTGCGATAATCCAGCGCCCGCTTTAGCCCGTTTTAATCAACCCCAACCGTGTGTTGCTCAAGGCTTGGCTTTGCGCGATGTTGCTC
>JBEGMT010000274.1:0-3025 GCA_041182925.1 Pseudomonadota bacterium
CGATTAAGGCAGTTCTTATGTCGATGTCTCGGGAACCGGCTATACGGCCAGTGCCTTGATTATCAATCAGCCATTTTTCATAAATTGCAGTAGCTTGTGGACTGTTGTTTGTGCCGCTGAATTCGACGATTTGATCGCTATAGCCGTTGGCTTCTAGGAAATTTTTTAGATAACTTTGGGTACGCCGTGATTCGGTAAAGATCAGCGCCTTGCGTTGAGCATTTTTATCAATTTGTTGAAAACCGATTTCTAAGGCATTCAAAAGGGTTTGAGTTTTAGTATCGGTGCCTATGCTGTTTGCCCAATGTGCCAGTCGATCGAGTTCGGCAATTTCTAAATTGAGTAGCTTGCGGTCTAGGCTTGGGGTTTGGTCAGCCGCTGTTTCCTCGAAAGCATCCAGTTCCAGAATTTCATCCAGCAAATCGTCTTCAATATCTTCTTCGCTGATTAATAATTCAGTGAATTCAGGTGTATCTTGGACTTTTTGATCACGCAAAGCCTCCAATCGAAGTTTCATGGTTTCCAGCGTACCGGCAATCGCTAAAGACGATGAAGCTAACAGTTTGCGTAGAATCAGTTCGGTTAAATGTCTCTGGCGCTTGGGAATGGCGTAGCTGGTTTCACGCAGTAGAAAAGCGCTAACCGCTTCATAGAGTTTGTGTTCGTCGTCGGTTGGCCGAAAGGGAAAGGTGGTAGCTCGCCGTTCGGTATAGCGAATGTATTCGGTCACTTGGTTTCTAAGTGTACGTCGGCAAAAACCAGCTAGACGTTGGCGTAAGCCGTCAAGATCGCCTCCTGCATTGACGTATTGACTCCGAAAAGCATCGACATCACCAAACAAGTGTTCATCAATTAGAGTTGATAAGCCATACAATTCCAGTAGCGAATTTTGCAATGGGGTTGCAGTTAGTAATAGCTTGCGGCAATCCTCTAGCGCCCATTTCAGCCCTTGGCCGATTTTGTTACTTTCGCGGTAAGCGTTACGTAGCTTATGGGCTTCATCGATAACCGCTAAATCCCAAGCTATGGTTTTGAGTTGATCGCGAATTTTATTGGCGTAGTTGTAAGACAGAATCAGGATGCATTTTTGATTGAGTGGTGACTGACTGTTTCTTTGTGCCTCGCGTGATGTTTTTGCATCCAACACAAACGCTGGCAAATTGAATTTTTCTTCTAGTTCCAAGGCCCATTGTTTACGTAATGAGGCTGGGCAAATCACTAACAAGCGTCGTCTACGTTCAGACCAATACTGACAAAGTACGATACCGGCTTCAATAGTTTTACCCAAACCGACTTCATCAGCCAGCAAAACGCCTTTTGATAAAGGTGAACGCAGAGCAAATAAAGCTGCTTCAATTTGGTGTGGATTTAGATCGACACTAGCATCAAACAATGATTGCGATAAACGCCCTACATCATTATCGCTGTTACGACGGGTAAGATCGTAAGCGAAGTATTTGGCGTGATAAGGTGTGATCATTTTCAATTTGCCTATCTCGGTTTAAGCCGAAGCGATTTTCTGATACCGCACCCCATAAAAGCCAATATACAAATAACACACCACCGGCACCCAAAACGCGATTTGCAGACCAAAGCTGTCAGCTAAAATGCCTTGGATTAACGGCACTATCGCCCCGCCGACAATCGCGGCACATAAAATCCCTGAGCCTTGGCCTGTGTGAGCGCCTAAACCATTCAGCGCTAACGAGAAAATGGTTGGGAACATGATGGAGTTGCATAAACCCACCGCTAACAAACTCCACATTGCCAAGCTGCCATCACTGAAAATTGCGGTCAAAATCAGCAATACCGTAGCCAAGGCATTAAACGCTAACACATTGGCGGGTTTGATTTTTTGCATCACTACCGCACCAATAAAACGCCCGACCATCGCCCCGCCCCAATAAAACGACACATATTTGCCAGCGTCTTGTTCGGCTAATGCGGCGATATTGGCTTGGCCTAAAAAGCTGACTAGGAAGCTGCCGATAGCGACTTCGCCACCGACATAGACAAAAATCGCGATGGCACCGAGCACTAAATGCGGGTAATGCCAAGCGCTTTGCTGGGTTGGTTGATGATGAACTGCGGTTTTAGTTTCGGCTTGAATTTTCGGTAGTTTTAACAGTGCAAAAATCGCCGCTAATCCAAACAAAACACTGGCTAACAATAAGTAAGGACTTTGCACGGCGGCCGCTTCTGCGGCTTGGTAGCTGGATAATTGTTCAGCATCTAATAATTGAATTTGATCAGCGCTTTTGACCGCTGTCGATAAGATAAACACCGCACCGAAATACGGTGCTAACGTGGTGCCTAATGAGTTAAAAGCTTGGGTTAAAGTTAAGCGGCTAGAGGCGGTTTCTGGCGCACCGAGTACGGTGACATAAGGATTGGCGGCGACTTGTAACAAGGTAATCCCCGAAGCCAATACGAAAAAAGCGGTTAAAAATAGCGGGTAGGAATGCCAGCCTGCCGCAGGATAAAACAGTAAACAACCAATGCCCGCGATTAACAAGCCACCAATAATGCCGCCTTTGTAGTCAATTTTTTCGACTAAATAGCCGCTAGGCACCGAGACAATGAAATAGGCGGTAAAGAAACAAAACTGCACCAACATTGCTTGCGCGTAGCTTAGGGTAAATACGGCTTTTAAATGCGGGATCAGGATGTCGTTTAGACAGGTGATAAAGCCCCAGATAAAAAATAATGAGGTTAAAACGCTTAATGAGCCTAGGTGGGATGGTCGCATAGGGGTTGGCTTTGATTTAGAGTTTTTTGAATTAAGGTTTCGCTTTGCGAGGCTTATGTAGATGTCGGTTCTCGCACCGACAGGCGAGTTACTTTCTTTTGCATGGCCAAAAGAAAGTAACCAAAGAAAAGGCCACCCGACCGCCGCTTTTTTCCTGCGCTCTGAAACTTTTACTGGGGTTGGCAAAAGGGACTTCCTGTCCCTTTGCCAACTTGCCGCATCCATGCGGCAACAACCCTATTCCGACTTGGGCGAGCTATTCCCAGTAAAAGTTTC
>JBEGMT010000275.1:0-4257 GCA_041182925.1 Pseudomonadota bacterium
GTTCTATAGCATGTGTATAAGGAGAGTCACCAAAATTGATTTGTTTTTCAAAAGCGGTTCCAGTATCAACCGAAAATATCGGTAACATTCTATTAATACTAGATGGCGTTGTTTGAGATTGGTTGCTTAGTTCGTACTGGGTATAGTGGCCAGTAATTTTAGGATTAAAGAAGCCGGCAGTCGATTCAAGAGGCATACTAATCGATGGAGCAACACTAAATCGCTGGGCATTAGGTTTTGAGCCACCCGCTAAGGCACTATATTCATGATAAAAATAACTAAATTGATTATCCATTGCCACGTTAATCGGCAAATTGGCAAAATCATGATTTAAATTAAGATTTACTCTCGGCAAAACATCGTATGGCATCAACGCTTTGTTCTCAGAATAATATTTATCAACCGATTGATAATGTTGGATACCGGTCGAAAAGGCGACATTAGGACGAGCATAATTCAAAGAGGCAAGGCTGGGTAAATAACTGCTGGTTTGGAAACCTAATGCGTTATTAAGGTCGTTGAAATAACGATTATCTGAAACATAATTCAAATCCATCATCGAACTTAAATGTGATGTCAATGTTCGTTGTTCCTTTAACGAAGCCGAATAACGCGCCTTATTCAGAATCTCATCGTTAGGCATATATTCCGCACCAAACGTCCCTTTTGATGAATCGGTCATATAACGGAACTTCTCCCTCAGCATACCGCCTCGTTTTGCTAAATAACGAGGAGTAACAATCAAATCGTAGTTAGGGGCAATATTCCAATAAAACGGCAGCGTAGTATCAAAACCATTCCGCTGACTGGCACTAAAATTAGGTGCAAGAAAACCCGATAATCGTCTATTGTCGGTCGGAAATGAAATATACGGTGTATAAAGAAGCGGCACACCTTTAAATTCTAACCAGGCATTTTTCGCTGAGCCTTGTCCTGATTCGCGGTTAATTTTTAAACGCTCGGCGTGCGCCATCCAATCTTGATTGCCTGGCGCACAACTGGTAAACGCCGCTTCGTTGTAGCGCGTCAGGTCTTTACTATCTCGATAAACGACATCAGCGGAACCACGTAGCGGCGCTTCGGCAGCAATAAATTGGGCTTTTCTTAAACGTGCTTCATCTTTATTTAAACTTAATGACGCTGTATCGCTTGAAAACGCCAACTGCTGCTCACTATAAATAACATTACCCTGTGCATCCATAGTATCAGCGCTGGCATCGTAACTAGCCTGATCCGACATTAAGTGTTGATCCGCTCGCGTTAAGTCAACATTGCCCGCAAAACTCATCACGTCGCCATCAAAAATTTCAGATGAATCGGCATTAATAACCGTGTCTGCCGCATCGCGCGCTGTTTGTGATTTGGGCTTGACCTTGCGTTTCTTTGCACCCCAAGTTTGACAATTTTGCCAAGGATCACTATCAAATTCAGCGCGTAAAGTTTGGAAAGTTCGCTCTTGAGCTTGGTTGAAAGTCGGTGTTAGGAAATAAGAATTTTGTGCAGTCGATACAGCGGATACTTGTTTTGCTTCGCCTTGAGGATCAGGGCCAACTAAGTTGCAATTCCAACTTTTGCTGTCACCACTTTTACAATTCCAACCAGGGACACCACCTGCACTGGCAGTATTGGTCGTAGGTTCACGGCTAGGCAATAACGTCTTGTCTTCTGTGGCTACTTTTGATTTTTCGTTAATTTTGATATGTAGCTTTTGGGATTCGTCGGCGAGTTTTTCCGCTAACTTTTCGGACATATACGGTTTAGCTTGCTGAATGACTGGCTGTTCGATTGGTTTTACCTTACCGGTGCAATAATCGGTTGCGCAACGACAGGTTCAGGCTTAACCAGCGGAGTCGGTAAATTATTTTGCGGCTGGACTACTTGAATAGGCGCTTCTATCACTTTAACTTGTGGCTTTTCAACAGTGACAGCTGGTGCTTTTGGCGTTTCTGCAGTAGCTGCTGGGCCTTGATTTAAACAAGTCCATTCACCATTCTTGCTCTGTTCACAATTCCATACAGCATTGCTGGTTGCATGAGTTGCACCGGAAAAAAAAGATATTGCTAACCAAATTTTTGAAAACCGAAAATTCATGTCTTAGAGAAGGCGGCTAAATTAACTTAGCAGATTAGAAATCGAATAAAATAGCCGCTATTTTACCTTAGGTTGACTTGCAAATAATAAATAATGTACTCGCCAGATTTAGACCCGCGCATTTTAGCGCTTAGTAATTGGCTAAGAAACCAAATTAAGCTTGATATTCAAAGCCTTGAACCCGCCTCTAGTGACGCCAGTTTTCGACGTTATTTTCGAATCATTCATGCAAATGGTAACCATATCATCATGGATGCACCACCAGAGAAGGAAAATACCGAGCCATTCATCCGCGTTGCTAAATTGTTTGCCAGCGCCAATCTACATGTTCCCGCTATCGAGCAGATCAATAGCGAACAAGGTTTTCTGATGTTGGAAGATTTAGGCAATGCTTGTTTACTGGACAAAATTAACCCAATCAATGCTGACAGAATTTACGGACAAGCATTAGATAGTTTATTTCAACTACAAACCCAGATTGATATTAGCCGCTGTGGTTTGAATCAGTACGATCAACCATTATTAGAGCGAGAATTAGGCATTTTCTCTGAATGGTTTTTAGACACATTACTAGGCATTAAGCTTCCCGAATCGATAAAAACGCCGTTACACGATTTATTGATAAGCTCTGCCTTGGAACAACCACAGGTTTGTGTACATCGCGACTTTCATTCTCGCAACTTAATGATTTTGGATAGTGATTCACTTGGGATTATTGATTTCCAAGATGCGGTGATAGGGCCGATTAGCTACGACTTAGTGTCGTTGCTCCGCGATTGCTATATTGAATGGCCAGCGCAACAAGTCGAACAATGGACTCAGGCTTATTATCAACGCTTAGTATCAGCGAATTTAATGTCGGTCGAATTTGCCCAATTCAAACGCTGGTTCGACTTAATGGGTTTACAACGGCATTTAAAAGCAGTTGGTATTTTTGCCCGTTTACATTTACGTGATGGCAAATCTAATTATTTAGCCGATATTCCGCGCACCCTGAGCTACATCAGTGATGTCAGCAAAAGCTACCCCGAACTTTCGGCTTTTAGCCAATTCCTAGAAACCACTATTCTGCCAGTCTATCCAAACAAACTATGAAAGCTATGATTTTAGCCGCCGGTCGTGGCGAGCGTATGCAACCACTGACCGACACGACCCCAAAACCACTATTAAAAGTCGCAGGCAAACCCTTAATTGAATATTGCATCGAAAATTTAGTCGCAGCAGGGTTTAGAGAATTAGTGATTAATCTATCCCACCTCGGCCAACAAATTCGAGATTATTGTGGCGATGGTAGCCGATGGGGCGCTGAAATCAGCTATTCCGATGAAGGTGAAACTGCATTAGAAACCGCTGGAGGGATTGCTTATGCCCTACCCTTACTTGGCCATCAGCCCTTTTTAGTGATTAACGCCGATATTATTTGTGACTATCCTTTGGCGGAATTACGCCACAAACACTTCGATTTGGCGCATTTGGTTTTAATCGACAACCCACCTCACCATCCTCAAGGCGATTTCAGCTTAAACCAAAATTTGCTGAGCGAAACCGGTGCAGAAAAATTTACCTTTAGCGGGATTGGTATTTATCACCCGGATTTATTCAAAGAAATTGCTTTGGGCCCCTTGAAATTAAGACCAGTGTTAAATCAAGCGATGCAAGACAAGCGGATTAGCGGCGAAAAATTTGATGGTTTGTGGATGGATATTGGTACACCGGAGCGTTTGAGGGAAATTGAAGCGGTTTTATTAGCAAACTAAGGCTACCTGCTTTGCACAGATAGCCTTAAACAGTGTTAATTAAGGATTGTTTGCTGGCGTCGATTCACAAGTAACCGGTTTAACAGCCTCACTTAAATTGGTAGTACATTTCCAAGCACTATCCGCAGTGGTATAGGTAAATGTGACCGTTTTATCTGCCACCTTAGGATTGATAGCGGTAGAAGCACCAGCAAAAGTCGCTACCAATGTACAGCTAGTAGCAGCACCAGTCGCCTCAATTTTCGCCACATACTTACCAGATTTGACCGCTCCCTCCAAAATCAAACAACCTTTTTCAGAACCTGATTCGCTAACACTTAAACCAATCGGTGTTTTCAAACCATCCAATAACGACATCGCCTCTGCTACCTGTGCCTTAGCAACATAATCTTGATAGGCAGGAATACCG
>JBEGMT010000276.1:0-3091 GCA_041182925.1 Pseudomonadota bacterium
GATTCGACTAGCCAGCTGTGAGCCGAATCATCACGGCTTATTTTTATATCGCAAAACCGGCTGGGAAGTGATTGAGATTCCTAATGATTTATCGGTACCGAGCGAAAACCGCTCGGAAGCCATTATTGTTGGTCGCACCACTACAATTCCGGTGCATCAATTGACAGGGAGACACACATGAATGGGTTATTAATCGCTTGCCAACTGTTACCTTTACTGGGTTTGTTGCTGATTATGACTAGCGACGGCAGCGAAAACAAAATCACCGCGATCAGTGTTTGGCTGAGTCGCGCCATGGGTCTCAGCGTTGCGTCATTATTGACTTTGTGGGCAATCGCTGGCTTTCCACAATATGAATATCAATGGTTCACGCTCTATCAACAAGACGACTACAGCTTTCCGATTTTGTTTTATTTAGACCAAGTCGGCGCGGCGTATTTGTTTTGTGTATGGACGATTTTCGCGATTATCGTTAAGTATTGCCGCGTCTATTTGCACCGCGAACAAGGCTATAAACGCTTTTTCCAAACCATTTTTGGCTTTGTGTTTGGTTTAAATTTGATCGTGTTATCGGGCAGTATCGACATGCTATTTGCAGGTTGGGAAATTGTCGGGATTTCCTCGTTCTTGCTGATTGCTTTTTACCGCCACCGCCCACAACCGGTGCGAAATGCGCTGCGGGCTTATACGATTTACCGGTTTTGTGATGTGGGTTTGTTGTTGGGCGCATGGATGAGTCATTTGCTGTTTCACGAAAGCCAACACTTTAGTGAACTGGCAAGTTTATTTCAGAACCCTGAGTTTGAGCCTTCGGGTTATGCGGCATTATCGTTATTATCGTGGCTGATTATTCTCGCCGCCTCCGGCAAATCGGCACAGTTTCCTTTCAGTTTTTGGCTACCCAGAGCGATGGAAGGGCCAACCCCATCTAGCGCGATTTTCTACGGTGCATTGTCGATACACTTGGGTGTGTTCTTACTGCTTCGTACCCTGCCAATTTGGAGTTATCAATTATTGCCAAGAGTGATGGTGTTTAGCATCGGCTTGTTGACGGTGATTGTTGCCAGCTTGTCGGAGAAAACTCAATCGAACATCAAAGGTCAAGTGGCTTATGCCTCGATAACTCAAGTGGGTTTGATGTTTATTGAATTATCGTTGGGCTTGGAATCGTTGGTATTACTGCACTTTATGGGCAACGCCTTTTTGCGCTGTTATCAATTACTGGTTTCACCGTCTATCGTCGCCCATTTGTTGCGAGTTGAAGGCGCGGTCGATAGCGATTTTTATGTCAAAACCAGTCATTTGGAGTTTTTGCCGATTTCAATCCGCGACTCTTTGCCGGAAGTACTGCAAAACACCTTGTATGTGTTTGCTTTGCAAGAAGGCCATTTAGAGCGTTTGGTGCGTAATATTTTGTGGGAACCGTTGAAACGAATCGGGCAAAAGCTGAATCGCATCAACCCTTGGCTGAAAGGATTAGCGCTTTTAGGCTTAGTTGGCTTGGTTGCTGTAGTTATGGCCATGGGTAATATGAATGGCAACACCTATGCCGCGATACCGGTGTCGAGTTGTATGGTATTGGTTTCACTAAGTGCCTTTAGCCAAAAACGCAGTCCGTTTAAAGTATGGAATGGCGTGGCGTTAAGCAGCTTGTTGGCTGGCGTTGCGGTTTGGCTGATGAATCCTCAAGCTTTAAATGATGTGTTGCTATTTTTGACTGGGATTATTCCGGCTTGGTTGCTGGGCATCTGGGCTTTATCGCGAATCTTGAAACAAATTAACTTTGCCGAAAATCCGTTTATCTATCGCGCCATCGCAGAAACTCACCCAGGCTTATCGTTGTTGCTGTTTTTAAGTTTTCTAGGTTTGGTGGGTTTTCCGATTACACCAGCGTTTTTGGGTGAAGATTTATTGTTATCTCACGCCAGTAGTCATCACCCTTGGTTTGCAGCACCGATTACCATTGCTTTTGTGGTGAATGGCATTGCTATTGCCCGGGTGTTTTTACGGTTGTGTATGGGTAAGCCGAGTGAAGTCAGAAATTGAGTCAACATAAAAAATCAGAAACGTTAATTATCGTTCACCAATCAAGATATATCTTGATCAGAGGCGAGATGATTTAAATCCTTGCAATCAATTGTTATTTTCTCTGATCACTTTTCTTATCAACAGATACAATAATTGAAAAAATCCCCCCCCAATAAAACCACTAGCAACAACAGGTATCGGACTAGGCTTAGTCAACTGAGGGAGCATATTTGGCTCTAAACCTTTGGTAAAATTAGTTCGGATATTCACTAAGCCTGCTTCAATCATATTTAATATTTGCAATCCGTTCATATCATCGGCTTTTACAATTTGACGCATATTAATCTCTATGTTCAATAGTTCATCAACCAATAGAAGACCATTTGACTCTACACTGACAACTGACTTAGCTTGTGCCACAAAGTCACGTAGAAGCTTTACTTGAAGCAATTCATTCCTAGTTTTTTGTAAAAATTCAATTGTATTATTAATATCGGTATTAATCGCGACCAACTGAGTAGTAATAGGCATGTACTTAGCAAGTGAGTCTGTCATATCAACGATCTGATTACTACTCACACCAACGTTCTCTGGAAATCGCTGTTTTAATAATTCAAGATTTTTAGCACGCTCGGACATAAATTTAAGATCAACTTCAGCATCGATAATTTTTTTTTGAAACTCTGCATCATTACTAAGCACTCTGGTTTCATAGCCATTGATAAGATTTTTGATTGCCAAATAGGCTGAGCCCTCTTTAATAAAGCGAATAGCCAAATCGATATTAGACTCTGCGATTTCTTTATTAGCGCCCGTTGCAGTTACCACGAGATTTAGAATTTTAGTTCCCCCTTCTTCTTGCAACGCCTTACTCAAGCTTGCAATATCCTTAGTATCTGCTTTAGTTAAGGCATAAGTAGGAATCACGTTTTTTTGAAACCAAGTTGCATCAGCTAAATAGCGATATTGCTTTTCCTGTTCAGGTTTTACTTTTTGTGTTTCTAGTAGCTGAGAGGCTAATATGGGTAAATTCTTTTGCAATCCTCGCCAATCGATAAAATTC
>JBEGMT010000277.1:0-3519 GCA_041182925.1 Pseudomonadota bacterium
CGCAAAGACAATATTTGTTTTGACGGTTTTGCGCGAGTCTCCCATGTGACTGATGCTACCGATTGGCGGGTTGAATATCCGTTTGTGGTGTTGTATCCGAGCACGGAGTTAGAAGTTGGGCATTTGGTGCGCGATTGCATCAAGCTCGGGTTAACGATTATCCCGCGTGGCGGCGGTACCGGTTATACCGGCGGCGCAGTGCCATTGACGCCGTATTCAGCGGTGATAAATACCGAAAAATTAATCCAGATTGGTCGGGTTGACTATCAAACTAGCTTGCCGGGTGTTGAACAAACTTACGCCACAATTGATACCGGCGCTGGCGTGGTGACGCGGCGGGTGATGGATGTCGCTGATAATGCCGGTTTGGTGTTTGCTTGTGACCCAACCTCGGCGGATGCTTCTTGTATCGGCGGTAATATCGCCATGAATGCCGGCGGTAAAAAAGCGGTGTTGTGGGGCACGGCGCTGGACAATTTGTTGTCATGGCGGATGGTGACGCCGGATGGCAATTGGCTGGAAGTTGAGCGCTTTAACCATAATCTCGGCAAAATTCACGACCAAGCTGAAGTGACTTTTACCTTAAAACGCTTTGCAGCCGACGGCAAAACTTCATTGGGTGAAGAAAGCTTAATGGTTCCCGGGCATCAATTCCGCAAAGGTGAATTAGGCAAAGACGTTACCGACAAGTTTTTAGGCGGTTTACCGGGGATTCAGAAAGAAGGTTGTGATGGCATCATCACTTCTGCGCGTTGGATTTTGCACAAAATGCCTCCGCATACTCGCACAGTTTGTTTAGAGTTTTTCGGCCAAGTGCGTGAGGCAGTGCCGGCGATTGTCGAAATTCGTGATTATCTGGCTAAGTTGCCGAAAAATGGTGATGGTCGGGTGATGTTGGCGGGGCTTGAGCATCTTGATGAGCGTTACGTGAAAGCGGTCGGTTATGCGACCAAAGCCAAACGCCACGGCCGTCCGAAAATGGTGTTAATCGGTGACATCGTCGGTGATGATGAAAACCAAGTCGCTTTAGCCGCTTCTGAAGTAGTGCGGTTATGTAACGCGCGTAGTGCTGAAGGTTTTATTGCCGTTAGTCCTGAAACCCGCAAAAAATTCTGGCTGGATCGTGCCAGAACTGCCGCGATTGCCAAACACACCAATGCCTTCAAAATCAATGAAGACGTGGTGATTCCATTGCCGCGGATGGGCGATTATTGCGATGGCATTGAACGAATCAATATCGAACTGTCGTTACAGAACAAACTGCGTTTATGTGATGCTTTAACTCAGTTGTTAAACGGCGATTTGCCGCTACGTTCTTATGAAGAAGGCTTTAACAGCGTTGAGTTAATCGGCGACCGTCGTGCGCGTGGTTTAGAGCGGGTTGAAGAAGTGCGCCAACGCTGGCAGTGGCTGTATGACAATCTGGATTTACCTTTGGCACTAGCTGACGCGCAGTTTGAGCAACACGGTATTGTGGTCGGTGAATTGACCAACCGCGCTGAGCAACCAAGTTTATTCCACCGAATCCAAGACCATTCGTTACGGATTTCATGGAAGCAAGAGTTATTGCCGCGCCTAAAAGAAATTTTTGATGGTGATAATTTCCGGCCAGTGATTGAACGCATTGAAGCGGTGCATAAAGAGGTGTTGCGCGGTCGAGTGTTTGTTGCGCTACATATGCACGCTGGCGATGGCAATGTCCATACCAATTTGCCGGTTAACTCCGACCATTACGACATGCTGCAAGAAGCTAACCAATCGGTGGCGCGGATTATGGTCTTGGCGCGTTCGTTGGGTGGGGTAATTTCCGGTGAACATGGGATTGGCATCACCAAATATGAGTTTTTGACGCCGGAAGAATTAGCTAGTTTCCATGCTTATAAAAACCAAGTCGATCCAGAAGGTCGTTTCAATCGCGGCAAGTTGATGCCCGGCGCTGATTTACGCGCGGCTTACACCACATCGTTCAGCTTGATGGGTTTTGAATCTTTGATCATGCAGCAAAGCGATATTGGTGCGATTGCTGATTCGGTGAAAGATTGTCTGCGTTGTGGCAAATGTAAACCGGTGTGTTCGACCCATGTGCCGCGGGCGAATTTGTTGTATTCACCGAGGAATAAAATTCTCGCCACTTCCTTGCTGATTGAAGCGTTTTTATACGAAGAGCAAACTCGGCGCGGGATTTCTATCCATCATTGGCAAGAGTTTGAAGATGTCGCCGACCATTGCACGGTTTGTCATAAATGCTTCAACCCCTGTCCGGTCGACATTGATTTTGGCGATGTGTCGATGAATATGCGTAATCTGTTACGCAAAATGGGCAAGCAAAGCTTTAATCCGGTCAAAACTGCGGCGATTGCTTTCTTAACTGCCAGCCATCCGAATACCGTGAAGTTAATGCGGACCCTGATGATTCGTTGGGCTTATAAATCGCAACGCTTAGTCAGTTTCCTGCTGAAACCGTGGAGTAAAGGTCAGCTTAAACAGCCACCATCATCGACTGGTAAACCGCCAGTGCGTGAGCAGGTGATTCAATTTGTCAATCGCAAAATGCCCAATAATGTGCCGAAAAAAACCGCGCGTGCCTTGTTGGATATTGAAGATGATCAAATCGTGCCAATTATTCGCGACCCGTCAAAAACCGGTACTGATTCGGAAGCGGTGTTTTATTTCCCCGGTTGCGGTTCTGAGCGCTTATTCTCGCAAGTAGGTTTAGCGACTCAAGCTATGTTGTTTGAGATTGGTGTGCAAACCGTGTTGCCACCGGGTTATTTGTGTTGTGGATACCCGCAACGTGCGGCCGGGCAGTTTGATAAGGCGCAGAAAATCACTACCGATAATCGGGTGTTATTCCATCGTTTAGCTAATACCTTGAATTATCTGGATATTAAAACCGTGGTGGTCAGTTGTGGTACTTGTTTGGATCAATTGTTTGATTACGAGTTTGAGAAGATTTTCCCAGGTTGTCGGTTGATTGATATTCATGAATACCTGCTGGAAAAAGGCGTCAAACTAGATGGGATTGATGGCACGCGTTATCTATACCACGACCCTTGTCATAGTCCATTAAAACAGCAAGAGCCGATGAAAACCGTTAACGCTTTGATGGGTTCGACGGTCAATAAATCCGAGCGTTGCTGTGGTGAGTCGGGTACTTTGGCGGTAGCGCGCCCCGATATTTCTAATCAAGTTCGCTTCCGTAAAGCCGAAGAATTACAAGCTGATGCGGCGAAATTGCGGAGTGAGAATTACGATGGGCCTGTGAAAATGCTGACCTCTTGTCCGTCTTGTGTTCAAGGCTTAAAACGCTATGAAGACGAGGTAGAACAGTTGGAAGTTGATTACATCGTGGTCGAAATTGCTCGTCATGTATTGGGTAAAAAATGGTTGGAGTCTTACATCAAGCAAGCGACCAAGGGTGGTATAGAGCGGGTTTTGTTGTAGATTCAGTGATCTGTTTTTGCGTCATTAGGATAATTTTGGCGCAAAAATAATAACCATTATTTAATTGTGTTTAAA
>JBEGMT010000278.1:0-6187 GCA_041182925.1 Pseudomonadota bacterium
TTTTTTGCCGAGATTTAAAACGTGTTTTCTAAAGCGTTTTGCCAGTTGTTTATTGCTTTCGTCGCTACTGGCAATCGCCGAATAAGGAATCGGTGCGCCGACTTGGAACTTAATCGACTGGTTCTTTTTGTTGAACATTTCTTTAACCAACAGCATGGTGCCTAATGGTTTGTAGAGTGTCGATGCGCTGTAAAACAAAGCCGAATTTTTAGCTTTAATATGAATCGGCAAAATCGGTGCTTGGGATTTGTGCGCCAATTTCAAAAAGCCACTTTGCCAATCACCATCGCGCACTCCTTTTGGGGTAATCCGCGACACTTCACCGGCTGGGAACATGATGATGGCTTCTTCGTTTTCCAACGCATCCAGCATGATTTTGTAAGTGGCTTTCAGTTGCTTTTTATCGGTCAAAACATCGACCGGTAAAAACACCGATTCCAAAGGCTGCATATGTGACAGCACCCGATTAGCGACAATTCGCACATCAGGCCGCACCGAGCGAATCAGCTTAACCAAAGCCAAGCCATCCAGTGTCCCAATCGGGTGATTAGCGACGATGATGACACGACCTTCGGCAGGGATATTGTTATAGGCGTCGTTGTCGATGTGATAGCTAAACTTGAAATAATTCAACAATTTGTCGAGAAACGCAAAACCACGCAGATGCTGGTTTTTGCGAATTACCTCGTTAAAATCATCTTGGTGAATCAGCTTTTTTAAAGCTTTAACCACTAATTGGTTGTCTTTACCCAGCTTAAAATCGGGATAGGTTTCTTTCAATATGCGTTCAGCATCAATCATCTTCTTTCCTAGCTACTTAATTGTTGCTAGAGATTGTGGCAAGCAAATATGACAGAAATGTGAAATGTCATAATTGAGGGGGTAATTGAGGTTAGGTTATTGGGGTTTAAGCTTTTTTCTTAACCAAGATGGATTTTTTCGACAATCAAGCACCGCATAGATTCTAGCTGTTTGGTTTTCAATCCGGTAGTAAACGGCAAATGGAAATCGCTTAGACAATAAGCGGTAATAGTTATTGAAATAGCGTTGATGAACGCCAGCGTTAATCATTAGTGAGTCAATGTCGGAAAACAGCGAGTCGAGAAAATAAGAGCCCAAGTTTTCGGCTTGTTTTTCGTAAAACGTATAGCCTTCGAGTAAATCTTGCTGGGCGCTGTTGAGGATCTCGATTTTCATCGAATTTGATTGAGGATTTGTTTTTTTGCCTCGTTCCAATCAACAAAATGATCCTGTTGATTTTCTAGTAATTTTTCTCGTTGTAGCAATAAATCTTGATGCCAAGTTGGTGAGGTAATGTCTTGAGATTGTTGAGTTAAGTTTTCCCAAAGTGTTTCCATCATTTGAATTTTTTCGCTAACGCTCATAGTCGTTAGCGGCAATGTATAAGTCATGGCAATTTCCTTCCGATGTTGTTGATTAGAACTATAGATATTGATTCGAAGCCTGTCAAAACAATTGCCTGTCATTCTGTTGTCACAAATCCAAACGACAATCTGCTGGTCTTAAAAATACCCACAATTAGCGTTGATTGATGAATAGTAATCTTTATCGAACTATCTGGATTTCTGATTTACACATTGGATCTACCCAATGCCAAGCCGATGTGTTGCTGGATTTTCTCAAGCATAACGACAGCGAAACCTTGTATTTGGTTGGCGATATTATTGATTTTTGGTCGCTGTCAAAAAAGATGTACTGGCCGCGCGATCACAATACCGTGATTCAGAAAATCCTCCGTAAAGCCCGTCATGGCACCCAGATTTTTTATATTCCCGGCAACCATGATGAAAATGTCAGGGATTATGACCACTATGTGTTTGGTGACATTGAGGTTAGAAATTCGGCGATTCACACCACCGTGGAAGGCAAACGGTTTTTGGTTGTGCATGGTGATGAATACGATGCGATTGCCAGACACCATCAATGGGTGGCGAAAATCGGCAGTGTTGGTTACGACTGGTTGATTGAAATCAATCGTTTTCTAAGGCCGATTCGGCGTTGGATTGGCTTGCAGTCGCAGTTTTCCTTGGCGGCGTATATCAAATACAAAGTTAAAAATGTGGTGCAGTTTATTTCTGATTATGAAGAAAATATTGTTCACACCCTCAGACATGAAGGTTTAGATGGCGTGATTTGTGGCCATATTCATCATGCGGAAATTAAAACCATCGATCAATTTTTGTACGTCAACACCGGCGATTTTGTCGAAAGTTGCACGGCGATTGTCGAGCATCACGATGGACGACTGGAGTTAATCAATTGGCTTGATCGTTCGCCGCTGGCGCTACCTGCGGCCTAATAACGCTAGTCAAAAATAAATACTATTAAAGGACCAAAGATGGCTAATCAAAATGCAAAAGGCTTAAAGCGTTTAATCAACGCCTGTATTTTTTCAATCGCAGGTTTTAAAGCTACTTGGCAGCATGAGGAAGCGTTTCGGCAAGAAGTGCTTTTGTTATTAGTTAGTACGCCGTTAGCTTTTTATTTCGACACCAGTGCGATTGAAAAAGTGTTGTTAATTGGCAGCGTGGTTTTAGTGTTAGTGGTTGAGCTGTTGAATTCAGCAGTGGAAGCAGTGGTTGATCGGGTTGGTTTGGAACATCACGAATTGTCAGGTCGTGCCAAAGATATTGGCTCGGCAGCGGTGATGTTGTCGTTAATCTGGGCGGGCGCGACTTGGGTTTTGATTTTGTTATAAAGGGTGAAAGTGAGGCGGCAGATTAAAGTTTTGCCGCCTTTACCCGCTGTTGGATTAAGCTGGAGGATTTTGATCTAACGTTTCTGGTTTTAACTTTGGTTCATCCGTGCCTTTGCTCATCGCTAAATTAACAATTTGCTTACTGAGTGCGTCATTGGATAGCGTTATATCGGTCATGGCTGCAATCAGGTGTCTAAGCTTTAAACCTTTGTGTCGTGAAAAGTTTTTCAGGGTTTCGTAAACATCTAAATCTAAAGCGACTTTCTTTCTGTCGTCTTTTTTTGCTGACTTTGACATGAGTAATCTGTCCTTATCTGGTTAAGTTAAATAAATTGAATTAGTAACATAATCAAATTTTTGGCGCTACCTTGTCGAAGGCTAGAATCATTTTTGTTGTCATATTTCTGTCACAGAACACTTGTAATCTAAGGGCTCAAATAAGTGAAAAGATGAGAAGACAAGATGATGGAAGTAATTTATAGAAAACCAAAAGAGCTGTTAGAAATCGAACGCGTCATTAGTGATTTGGCGCAAGATTTAAGCCACCCTTTACACAACACCAGACACCCTTATCATCGCGATAGCGTGCAAGCTTTCAATGATTTGATGGCTCATGCCGACATGATGCGTCAAAGCTGGACCTCACATTAATTCCGGTTAGCCAATTTACTAATCTTTAACGGCGCTTTGCCGACCTTTTTACCCTACACCAAGATTTTGAGGCTTTCTTAAAGCATCAATTGCTTGGCTTGGGTAACTACTGCCTATGACTAATCAATGAAAACTTACACCATCCGTCCTTTAGATGATGCGCCGGAGGCATTAGCTGCTGCTGTCAATTTGCTGAGCGCTAACTGCCCCAGTGAATCTGATCGCTATGAAAGAAGCCGATTGGTGACTGAGATAAACTCGGTCGAAGAGCAACCGTTCTATAAAAAGTTTTTCGCGGCTTATGATCTTGAGGGGCAGCTAATTGGTGCAGGTGGAATTAAGGCCGCTGATTGGGCTTCGGATACCCATATACTTTATATGATGGCAGTGGATGTAGCGCATCGTGGTCAAGGTGTTGGTTCTGGTTTGGAAGCGGCACGGATTCAATGGATGCGTGATCATTTTACACATGGGCGTTGCTTGGTCAGTACCAAGCATAGAAAGCGTTTTGAACGTTGGGATTTTAAAATCGTTAATGAACTTAATAATAGATATTTAATGATTTTGGAGTTTTAGGTTTGACCATTAAGCCGAAGCGAATGGCTTAGCTTAATAATGATGATGTTTTTCCTGCTAACAATTGATAATTGGTTGACTGATTATGAAATACACTCCATTTGTAACCGCTTTGTTACTAATCTCTGCCACTCCTTCTTGGGCAGCCAATACCCTTGAGACTCCCGAATTCTGGTTACAAAACGGCCAACTGGCGATTGCGGAAAGTGAGCAGTTAAAACCGCAAAAGGGTGCGGCGAAAAATGTGATTTTGTTTGTTGGTGATGGCATGGGGATTTCGACTATTACCGCCGCTCGGATTTTGGAAGGTCAGGCGCAAGCGAATAATCGTGGTGGCGAGGAACATTCTCTGAGTTTCGAAAAGTTACCTTATTTGGCTTTATCGAAAACCTATAGTGTCAATCAGCAAACCTCAGATTCAGCACCGACCATGACTGCGATTATCAGCGGGGTTAAAACCAATGATGGGGAATTGTCTGTCAGCAGTGCCGTCAATCGCAAAGAGAAAAACGCTGACATCGTTAACGCCCAGCAAGTCAAAACGATTATCGAACAAGCCGAACAACACGGTTTATCAACTGGGATTATTTCCACCGCCAGAATCACCCACGCCACCCCTGCGGCTTGTTATGCCCATACTTCTGAGCGTGATTGGGAGTCCGACGCGCAAATCCCAGCCGATGCTACAGTGACTGATATTGCCAAACAACTCATCAATTTTAGCTATGGCAATGGTTTGGAAGTGGCATTAGGTGGTGGACGCAGTATGTTTTTACCTAGCACCATGCCCGATCCAGAAGATGCAGGCAAGTTTGGTAACCGCAAAGATGGTCAGGATTTAACTCAGCAATGGCTAACCAATTATCCCAACGCAGCTTATGTCTATGATCGCGCCGGTTTTGAGGCGATTGATCCTAAACAAACTGATCATTTATTAGGATTGTTCGAGCGGTCGCACATGGAATATGAACATGACCGCCCTAACGACACCGCCGGCGAGCCATCGTTGACTGAAATGACGGCCAAAGCGATTGATTTGTTATCGAAAAATAAAAAAGGCTATGTTTTAGTGGTGGAGGCAGGACGGATTGATCAAGCGCATCATGCTGGCAATGCCTTTCGCGCGTTGACTGACACTATCGAATTATCCAACGCAGTTCGCCAAGCCCAGCAAAAGACTAATCCGCAAGACACGCTGCTGATTGTTACCGCTGATCACAGCCATACTTTTACCATTGCTGGCTACCCGCAACGCGGCAACCCGATTTTAGGACTGGTCAAAGAAGTGGGTAAAACCTCGCCTGCTATTGATAAAAACGGTCAGCACTACACTACTTTAAGCTACGCCAACGGCCCTGGTTATCGTTCTGTAACCGATCATCATGATTTGAGCGACGGTGACAGCTTGAATCCCGACTTTTTACAAGAAGCAACCGTGCCTTTAGAAAGTGAGACCCATGCTGCCGAAGATGTGGCAATTTTCGCCAGTGGCCCGAAAGCGCATTTATTTCACGGCATTCAAGAGCAAAGCTATATCTATCAAGTGATGGCGAAAGCTTTGAATTTTAAAGCCGGTTATTGATGAAATTCTCCATATTCATCTTGATAATCGGCCAAGGCTAAATTGATGACTTTGTGAGCTTCTTCGCGGCCATAGACTTCGGTAATTTTGCAGACGCTTTCTTCGTGCGGCAAGTTTTTGTAAGTCAAAAAATAGTGTTTTAAACGGTTGATATACGATTCTGGGCAATCGGAAATATCGCGCCACTGATGATAAAACTCATCGCCTTTCATCACGGCGATGATTTTGTCATCAGCCTCATCACCGTCCAACAGTCGAAAGCCACCGACGGGTATCGCTTGTAAAAGAACATCGCCATGCGTCACGCTGCGTTCACACAGCACGCAGATGTCGAGAGGATCGCCATCGCCTCGTATCACCTTGTCTTTGGCATTTAATGCAGCATTATTAGCAGTTTTTTCGCCGCACAGGGTTTGTGGGATAAAGCCGTAAAGGGTTGGAATCATATTAGAAAACTTTTGTGGTCTATCAATTTTCAAATAGCCGGTCACTTTGTCGATTTCATATTTCACCGTATCGGAAGGCACAATTTCAATAAAAGCGGTGACGGTTTCAGGCGCTTTTTCGCCCGGTGATATGCCGTGCCAAGGATGAACTTTATATTTTAGATTCATATATAAATGGATTGATAATTTTAATATTCATGGTTTTATATGTTC
>JBEGMT010000279.1:0-2797 GCA_041182925.1 Pseudomonadota bacterium
ATTACGGAATGGGTAATTTGCATTCCATCGCCAAAGCTTTGCAACACGCCGATAGTGGCGTTAATGTGCAAATCAGCGCCGACCCCAAAACCATCGCCGTTGCTGATCGAGTCGTATTTCCTGGCGTCGGTGCGATGCGTGATTGTATGCAGGCTTTGCATGAAACCGGTTTGGCTGAGGTGATTAAACAAGTTGCCAATAGCAAGCCTTTGCTGGGCATTTGTTTGGGCATGCAAGCTTTGCTGACTGACAGCGAAGAGGGCGGCAAAATCGATTGTTTGAATCTGTTTCCTGGCCACGTTCGTCGTTTTGCTGATGATTTAACTGACAGCCATGGCGAGCGCTTGAAAATTCCGCACATGGGTTGGAATCAGGTTCAGCAATTGCCGCATCCATTATGGCAATCAATACCGCAAAATAGCCGCTTTTACTTTGTCCACAGCTATTTTGCCGCGCCTGATAATCAACAAGATTGCATTGCCACCAGCGATTACCCGCAGCCGTTTACCTGTGCGTTGGCTAAAGACAATGTATTTGCCGTGCAATTTCATCCTGAAAAAAGCCAAACCGTTGGTTTGCAACTGTTACAGAATTTCTTGCGCTGGGATGGCGCTAATTAAACCCTGCCGTCATCGGCTTTTAACTAAATGTACTGATTTAACCGCTGAGATTTAACTATGTTGCTGATACCTGCAATTGATTTGAAAGAAGGAAAATGTGTTCGTTTACGCCAAGGTCGCATGGAAGATGACACCGTGTTTTCTGATGATCCAGTGGCTGTTGCTGGTCGTTGGGTAGAAGCAGGGGCAAAACGCTTGCATTTAGTCGATTTAGACGGTGCTTTTGCTGGTAAACCACGCAATGCGGATGTGATTCACGCGATTGTTGAAGCGTATCCTGATGTGCCAGTGCAAATCGGCGGCGGTATTCGCGATGAAGACACCATTGAAGCTTACTTAGAAGCCGGTGTGCAATATGTGATTATCGGTACCAAAGCGGTTAGCGAACCGCATTTTGTTCGCGATGTGGCTATCGAATTCCCTGGCCACATTATCATTGGTTTAGATGCTAAAGACGGCAAAGTAGCGATTGATGGCTGGTCAAAACTATCACGCCATGACGTGATAGATTTGGCGCAAAAATTTGAAGCCAACGGTGTTGCGGCAATTATCTATACCGATATTTCTCGCGATGGCATGATGCAAGGCGTCAATGTTGAAGCCACTGCCAAATTAGCCCGTGCGGTTAACATTCCAATTATTGCGTCTGGTGGTATTACCAATATGGCCGACATTCACGCCTTGGGTGCCGTTGCACATGAAGGCATTATGGGCGCCATTACTGGTCGTGCGATTTACGAAGGTACGCTGGATTTTGCCGAAGCCGAAAAACTTGCCGAATCATTTGAATAAGCAATGAGTCTTGCCAAACGAATTATCCCCTGTCTGGATGTCGACAATGGCCGCGTTGTTAAAGGCGTGAAATTTGTCGATATTCGCGATGCCGGTGATCCGGTTGAAATTGCGCGTCGTTATGATCGCGAAGGTGCCGATGAAATTACTTTCCTCGACATCACCGCTACCCATCACGACCGCGACACCATTGTTCATGTCGTCGAACAAGTCGCCAGCGAAGTGTTTATTCCCCTAACCGTCGGTGGTGGGATTAGAACCTTGGACGATATTCGCCGGATGTTGAATGCGGGCGCTGATAAAGTTGGCATCAACAGCGCAGCGGTGTTTAATCCTGAATTTGTTCAGCAAGCCGCTGAGAAATTTGGCTCACAATGTATTGTGGTGGCAATTGACGCTAAAAAAGTCAGTGCCGAAGGCGAGCCAAACCGCTGGGAAATTTTTACTCACGGTGGCCGGAAATCGACCGGTATTAATGCCGTCGAATGGGCGATTAAAATGCAAGATTATGGCGCTGGTGAAATTTTATTAACCAGTATGGACCGAGATGGCACCAAATCCGGTTTTGACCTGCCGTTAACTCGTGCAATTAGCGATGCGCTCACCATTCCGGTGATTGCGTCTGGCGGGGTGGGTAATCTGGATCATTTAGCCGATGGCATTATCGACGGTAAAGCTGACGCGGTGCTTGCCGCCAGTATTTTCCACTTTGCGGAATACAGCATCGAACAAGCCAAATTGCACATGCAAAGCCGTGGTATTGAGGTTAGGCTGTGAGTTTGGCGTGGTTAGATGAAATTCAATGGACTGATGACGGCTTAGTGCCGGTTATCGCTCAACAGCACGACACAGGCCGGGTGGTAATGTTTGCTTGGATGAATCGCGAATCGTTGGCGCTGACCGTGGAAACTGGTTTTGCCGTGTACTGGTCGCGTTCCAGACAGCGTTTATGGCGCAAAGGCGAAGAATCAGGCCATCAACAAAAAGTCATCGATATGCAATTAGACTGTGATGCCGATGTCATCCTGCTACAAATCGAACAACAAGGCGGCATTGCTTGCCATACCGGTCGCCAAAGCTGCTTTTATCGTCGCTTGCAAAATGGTCAATGGCAGACCACCGAAGCGGTGTTAAAAGACCCGCAACAAATCTACAAATAAGTGCTTATTTCGTTTCTGTTGAGCTTGTTTCAGCATGAGCGGAAATCAAATCCCCGTCTAAAACCCGCTAATCAGTTTCCTTCAGGCAAAAAAAATCCAGCTAAAGTGCTGGATTAGAGAAGGAATAGATAATGCTGCGCATAAGCATTGATGGTTAGAATACAGATAAACTAAGTCCATGAAAATGTGGCTAATTGTCGCGCGGCAAATTGTCGCAGTTAACAT